>SVIX01000044.1 GCA_015069285.1 Clostridiales bacterium
ATATGTTTTCCGCGCCCGAAGTGGGGGATTTCGTCGTGCACGAAACGCACGGTATCGGTAAAGTTATCGGCACGAAAAAAATTGAAACGCAAGACGGTATTAAAGAATATATTGCGCTTTCGTATAAAGACGGCGATACGTTATACGTTCCCGCCGAATGTATGGATACGCTGTCTAAATACGTCGGCGACGCAAACCCGTCGTTAAGCAAAATCGGCGGTGCGGAGTTTGAACGCGTAAAAGCGCGCGTGAAAGCGTCTATCAAAAAATTGGCGTTTGATTTAAAATCTTTATACGCAGAACGCGCCGAGCGTAAAGGTTTCGCTTTTCCTGAAAACGAGGTCTTTATGCGAGAATTTGAAGACTCCTTCCCTTACGTTCCTACCCCCGACCAACTTGCCTCTATTCAAGAGGTAAAAGAGGATATGTGTTCTGAGAAAGTAATGGATAGATTGCTTTGCGGTGACGTGGGCTTTGGAAAAACGGAGGTTGCGTTCCGCGCGATATATTTATGTGTTTTGGGCGGAAAACAAGCCGTGTTAATGTGTCCAAGCACCGTACTTTGTAGACAACATTTTCAAACGGCAGAGGAGCGTTTTGCGCAATTTGGCGTTCGAGTAGCTTCGCTAAACCGTTTTAATACGCCAAAAGAAACGGAAAAAATATTGCGTGGGCTTGCGGAGGGAAGTATAGATTTGGTTATTGGTACGCATCGCTTGCTTTCCGCGGACGTAAAATTTAAAAATTTAGGGCTTCTCGTGTTGGACGAAGAACAACGCTTTGGCGTAGAGCATAAAGAAAAGATAAAACATTTGCGTAAAGATATAGATTGTTTGACGATGACGGCAACGCCAATCCCCAGAACGTTGCATATGTCCCTTTCGGGGATTCGGGATATTTCTACGATACACACGCCTCCGCACGAAAGGTTACCCGTGCAAACGTACGTCGTGGACGAAACGGAAACGCTTATCCGCGACGCTTGTATCCGTGAACTGTCCAGGGGCGGACAGGTGTTTATCTTATACAACAAGGTGGAAAGCATTTTTACGTTTGCGTCAACCGTTCGGCGTTTATTGCCCGAGGCGAAAATATCCGTCGCGCACGGTAGAATGGACAAGAGTACGCTTGAAAATGCCGTGCTTGATTTTTACGGTGGAGTATCCGACGTGCTCGTGACGACGACGATTATTGAAAACGGCGTAGATTTGCCCAACGCCAATACGATTATCGTCATAGACAGCGATAAATTAGGAATATCGCAATTATATCAATTAAAAGGTCGCGTAGGACGCGGGTCAAGACTTGCGCACGCGTATTTTACCTATAAGCCGGAACGGGTGATGTCGGCGAACGCAACCGCTCGTTTAAAGGCGATTATGGAGTTTACCGAGCTTGGTTCAGGATATAAACTTGCGATGCGCGATTTGGAAATTCGTGGCGCAGGGAACGTGCTTGGCGCGGAACAACACGGGCACATGGATAAAGTAGGGTACGAACTGTACGCGAAACTTTTAAAAGAGGAATTGACGGGAGAAAGCCACGAACCGCCTGAACTTGATATTCAAGCGAATGCGTATATTTCTGAAAAATATATTGAATCCTCGGCGGGTAGATTGGATACCTATAAACAAATAGCGGAAATTTCCACCGTTGCCGATTATAAGCGGGTTTATACTTCGTTGACGGATACGTACGGGGAGTTGCCTCGCGCGGTGGAAAATTTAATGGTGATTGCGGTATTGAAGAGTTACGCTTCAAAATTTGCTATAAAAAAGATAAGCCTCGTTGCCGGAATCGGTGCGTTGGAATTCCCTTCGTTGCAGGCTATCGGCGATAAGCGTATTCAATCGGCTTTAGAAAAATATAAGGACGGATTGCGTTTAAATATGAGCCAAGCCCCGGTAATAGAGTTCTTTGGGAAACGCGATTCGACGGAATTAATGGCGCAAATGACAAAATTTTTAAAATTTGCGACAACTTTCACAACTTTATGATGAAAAACGTTTGCACTTTCTAAAAAAATAGGTTATAATATAGAGTAGCGTATAGGATTAAAAGGGAGCTTTGCTCGCATTATCGCTATATGAAAAAAAATCACGATAAACAATCGGAGAGATTTTATGAATAAGAAACACACATTTAAAAAGACGGCGGCGCTTCTTCTTGCGCTGGGGCTTACCTTCGGTGCTACGGGTTGTAATTTCCTCGTAACCGACAGTATGAAAGACTTGCAACAAATCGTTGCAACGGTGAATATTTCTAATACGCTCGCAAAAGACGAAGCGTACAAAGAATACGCAGACGATATTTCTGCGTTAATTGAAGCCGGCGCGCTTTCAACGGATATTCCTAAACGCGATTTGGTCGCTTCTTTCCTTAACGTAGGATATAGTTACGTACAAAACTACGGCTATACCTATAAAGATACGTTTATAATGCTTATGGACGCTTTGACCGACCGCAAGATTTTGACGCAGTACGCCGTGGCGTATTATATGAAGAACGAACCTGCCGATGCAGTAGGTTTGGAGCAGTTCCGCGCGGACGAACTTGCAAAGTTGGACGAAAATAATGCGGATGAAAAGAAAGAAAAAGAACTTTTGCTCGCGTATCCTGAAGTATTGACGATGAAATACTTCTTGACGGAATACGGAAAGACGGACGCGGAGTCGATGAAACCTTACTATAAAGCAATATACGACTTAAAGAAGTCCTTGAACGATTCCTTGGATTCGGGAGAAAGCAGTTTTATCGTTGCGCACGAGCACGCGCACGACCACTCGCACGACGAGTCGCGTACGACGCCTACGGGAGTGGATGCGGAAAAGGAAGACTATCTTCCTATGAACGGTGAAGTTCTTGATTACGACGTGTATACGGGGCGTAATACTTTGTCGGAATGTGGTAAATACGAGAAAGTAGACGGTTCTACGTCTACGACGAGAAAAAAAGCATACAGCGTATTCCTTTCTAATTTACAAGGCTACGGCTTGATTAAAGACGGGGAAAACGTTGCCGACGTTACCTTGCTTGATTATTATTATTTGGAGCTTTCTTCTACGCTTGGACAAGCGCTCGTAAATAAATATTACGAAGATTTACAAGACAAGACGATTGCCGAAATGACGGAAGCGGACGTACAACGTAAGTACGACGAATTGTTGGAAGGTCAACAATCGGTATATGAAAACAGTTACGCGGAATTTGATACCGCGCTTGATAGTGTTTCGGACGATTATTTCTTGTTATACGGCTTGCAGGATTACGGATTCGTATACAACATTTTGCTTCCTTTCTCCGCGGAACAAGAACAAGCGTACACGGCAGCGAAAAACAAAGGACTTACGATTGACGGTCAATACAAAGCGCGTAGAGAATTGTTGACGGACGTCGTTGCGAAGGATTTGCGTGGCGCGTGGTTCTGCGAAGAGGAAGACGAGCATCAGGCGAATTACGGCTTTGAGGCTACGGGCTTTACCAACGCGTATTTAAAAGCGAACAGCGAGGCAAAATCGTATCTGTTCTTTGAGAATAATTTGAATAATTCCAACCAATACGAAAGTTTAAAACTTTACGCAGGACAATATCCGTATAATGGTGAAATTAAACTTAACGAAAAGGGTAAGTTTGAAAAGGCGGTTCCCGATACTTCTATGAAGATAGACGAATTTATCGCGGAAATGGAAGGTTATATCAATTACGTCGTGGATGGAAATGCGGAAAGCGGTAGAGCGCAAGGCGTGAAAGCTCCCGAAAGTTCTTACTATACGAGCAATTACGATAAAGATAACGACGGTAAAATCGACCAATTCCTTGATTTCGTATATTATGCAGGAAAGGTAAACTTGACCGAAGAAGAAAAGAATCCTGCAAACCATTTCGTTGAAAGTAATAATGCGTATAAGGCGTTGTCCGCTGTAAACGAGTTGATGTTTGCTTACAGTACCGACCCCGGTTGTTTGAATTCCTATTTCGGTTACGCCGTATCGCCTTACAAAACGGATTTTGTATCCGAGTTTGAATATGCCGCGCAAGCAGTGGTTAAAAGCGGTGTAGGTAGCTATGCGGTTGTTCCTTCCGATTACGGTTGGCATATCATTTATTGTTCGTATAAATTTACAGGCGGAGAGGTATACGGTGCTTATAATCACGCAGAGGCGACGGGAGATAACAAAGTGGAAGGTTCGTTCTCTAACCTTTTCTATGAATCCTTAAAAGCTACGTCTGCAACGAATCACGCAACGGCTATGCAAAATACGGTTCTTAATAAGAATAAAGACGCCGTAACGCTTTACACGAAACGTTATCAAGATTTGTTGGATTTAGAGGCATAATTTTAATAAAAGGAAACTAAACCCCGTCTGTTTACGCAGACGGGGTTTTCTAAAAAACGATGGAAAGAATAAAATTATCTGAACATTTTCAATACGGAAAACTACTCCGATTTGTTTTGCCCTCCATTATAATGATGGTATTCGTTTCTATCTACGGTATCGTAGACGGATTTTTTGTATCTAATTTCGTTGGAGAAATCGAGTTTGCCTCCCTCAATTTAATATTTCCTTTGATAATGATTTTGGGTTCGGTAGGCTTTATGCTTGGAACGGGTGGTAACGCCGTCGTTTCCAAAGCGCTCGGCGAAGGCAACGCGGAAAAAGCAAACCGTATTTTTTCTATGCTCGTGTACGTTACCGTAATTATCGGTGTCTTTTTAAGCGTAACGGGTATAGTTATCGCCCGTCCAATAGCTGAACTTTTCGCGCAAAACGAAAAAACGATGTCGCCTGAAAATAAGGCGGAGCTTATTGAAAATTGCGTTTTATATGCGCGAACGATTTTAAGCGTGTTACCTGCGTTTATGTTGCAAAACGCGTTTCAGGGCTTTTTCGTTACGGCGGAAAAACCACGTTTGGGATTATACGTTACGGTGATTGCAGGGTGCGGAAATATTTTCTTTGACGCATTGTTTATCGTCGGGTTTAAATGGGGTTTATTGGGCGCAGGTATGGCGACTGCTCTAAATCAGCTAATAGGCGGAATTATACCGATTATTTATTTTTCCAGAAAAAACGATAGCTTGTTGCGTTTGGGGAAAACGAGCTTTGACGGTAAAGTATTGGGGAAAGTTTGCTTAAACGGATTGTCTGAACTTATGACGAATATATCTCTTTCCGTTATCGGGATTATTTATAACGCGCAACTTATGGCGCTCGTCGGGGTAGACGGGGTTTCGGCGTACGGGGTTTTGCAATATATCGGATTTATTTTCGTCGCCGTGTTTTTGGGGTATTCCGTGGGGTCTGCGCCTATTATCGGGTATCATTTTGGCGCGCAAAACGATTTTGAACTAAAAAACGTGTTTAAAAAAAGTATGACGATAGTAGGGGTGTTCGGTGTCGTTATGACGGTGATAGCGATTGTTCTTGCAAAACCGCTTGCAGGTATTTTCGTTGGGTACGATGAAGAACTTTTAGAGATGACGGCAAACGGTATCCGCATCAACGCGTTGAGCTTTCTTACTTGCGGTTTTAATATTTTTGCCTCGGCGTTTTTTACGGCGCTTGGTAGCGGTGGACTTTCTCTGTTCGTGTCATTTTCAAGAACCTTTTTTGTTCAAGCCGTATGCGTGCTTTTATTGCCGATATGGTGGGGGTTGAACGGGGTTTGGTCTGCGCTCGTCGTTGCGGAGAGTATAACGCTTATTCTATCTATTTTCTTATTGGTCATCTCACGAAAAAAATATCATTACGCATAATAAACGAAAATTAAAAATACGGCGTAGTCGCAATTCTCTATGGAAAGAGTGACTACGCCGTATTTTGTTGCAATTTCGTAGGACGTTATGCGTTAATGCGTTCCATCGTGATAAGTACGGAGGCAATCGAGTTGGAATTTTCGTTTAAGGTTTTCATATCGTACAAGTCCCCAAGATAAACCCCGCCGTTTACAAGTAAATCCCCTTTTGCAGTAAAGGACTCGGGAACGTCGGTTAATTTCCGAATAACGTTTACTTTATACGTTGCGTTTTCGTCAATGCCCGATACTCTAATTTTGGGTAATTTTACACCGTAATCTTGTTGCAAGCAAACACCCGTCGTAACAGCGGACGCTTTATCCTTGGATACTACGCTCCACGAAATAAATTTGTCGTCGGACGAACCGTCGCCTTCATAAAAATCGCCGAACTGCAAAGTGTTGCGCCATTTTTTATAAAAAGAGGTTTGTAAACTAATTTCGTCAAGCTCCGATTGCGGTAAGGCGGTCAAATTTAATTCGTAACCGAGCACGCCTTGGATGGCTACGGCGAAACGGTCTTGTAAGGAGGTTTTATTAAAGGTATGATGGCTTGGCGAATAGGCAACGTGCGCGCTTACTGTGGAGAGCGGATAGCCTTTGATTGTGCCTTCCTGAATGAAAACTCTCGACCTTGCGTCCGTGCAATCGCTCGTCCAAATTTGGGGCGTATAACAAAGCATTCCCAAATCAAAACGGTTGCCACCGCTTGCGCAACTTTCGAATAATACGTTAGGGTATTTTTTGGTCAATCTATCAAATAAATCGTAGACGGCTAAAACGTAGTCGTGGAATAATACTCCCGAATTTTTTAATTCGCTAATACCGCGATTGCAATCCCATTTTATGTAATCTGTTTGGCTTTCTTCAATCACTTGGGATATTTGTTTTACGAGATAATCGCGTACTTCTTTTTTGGTGATATCCAATACCAATTGATTGCGGACGTACAACGGCGTCACGCCTTCAATCGTCATTGCCCAATCGGGGTGCGTTTTATAAAGCTCGCTATCCTCGCTAATCATTTCCGGTTCTATCCAAATACCGAACTGTAAACCGTGCGCGTGAATTTCCTTAGCTAAATCTTCTATCGTGCAACCGAGCTTTTTTTCGTTAGCAAACCAATCCCCCAAAGAAGTGGTGTCGTCGTCACGGTGTCCAAACCAACCGTCGTCTAATACGAACAGCTCAATGCCGATGCGTTTTGCCGTATCGCAAAGTTCCAATAGTTTCGCTTTATCAAACTGAAATAAAAAGGTTTCCCATGTATTAATAGCGATTGCGCGGGGTTTTTGCACCCAGTCTTTTCGCAAAATATGTTCTTGGGTAAACGAACGCATTGTAAAACAAACGTTTTCTTCGGTATCCCCGTAGGTAAAGACAGCCTCGGGTGTATCAAAGCTTGCGTTCGGGGCAATTTTATAGTTTAACATAAAATCGTTGATACCCGTTGCTACTCGTAATCCGTGATGTACCGAACAATCGAAGAGTTCTTTGTGATTGCCCGAATACACGAGATTGCTCGCAATCGAAAATCCTTTTTTGCCCTTTTTCGTGCAAAGCACGAAAGGATTTACGACGTTGGAGGAATGACCTAAGAAAGAGGAGAACGTGGTGCAACCAACGGAAATATCCGTTTTTTTCATTTTTCGTTCGCGCATCCAATTTCCGACAAACGCCGTAGCGCTATAGTCGCCGTTGTCGAAGTCAAGTTGCATGCTAAACGCTCGGCGAAGGTAAAATTCTTGCGTCCCCACGTTTTTGACGCGTATTCCCGTAGCGATAACGTCGCTATCGGTGAAAGTAGAAAAATATTGTTCTACAATCATCGAAAACGCCACGTCTTCGTAAACGAATATAACGGTGTCTTCACAATCGTACGAGGAGGGCATACCGTTTAATATCGGTTTATTCATTCCCACTTTTACTTCTTTTAAACGCAAACGCAAAGAGCCGTTTCCGTCAAAAGAAACGGCGTGCAACATCGTTTCGCGGTTGTTTGCGTCACCGGAAAAGGATAAAATGCATTTCCTACCGCAATAATCGCTCGCGGAAGATACCATAGTATAGTTTTTGCCGTATTCCCAAAACGGATAGTCGTCTGCGTCTGATAATTTTTTACCGTAATGAACTATCTCGGGTATGGAGTCTATGCGCAAAAGAAGCGTCGTGTTTTTCGTGTCGATTTTGACAAAATTATTTATACGTTTGACCATAAAAGCCTCCTATTAAGGTTCATATTATTAGTATAACATAACAAAAAACGAAAATCAAGTAATTAAAGGAAATAAAATATTTATTCACCTGTATAATTTTTTTAAAATATATCTTTTGAATAATTGACAAAATAAGGATAAAATGTTACAATATAATCAATACTGTAAGAAGGAAATTTTTTACCTTTGAGGCGATTATGACGGAAGAAATCATAAAATCAATAATGGAAGCGGAGGAGCAAGGTGCAAATCTGAAACACCAAGCAACGGAAAAGGCGACGGAAATCCTTGCCGAAGCAGAGCGTCAAGCAACGCAAACTTTGCAATCCGTAGCCGAGGTTTGTCGCGCATATAGCGAAACGCAACTGAAAAACGCCTACGCAGAGGCGGAACACCGCTTCGTTGCAACGCTCGAAAAAGAAACGCAAAAAGCGAAAGAGTATTGCGCCGAATCTTTAAAAAACGCAAACGGTATCGTAAGCAGTATCGTGGGGAGGATAGTTCGTGGCGATTGCTGAAATGCGCAAACTTCATCTCGTTGCAATGTCGTACGATAAAGATGCGATATTGAACTCCTTACAGCGTAGTGGCGCTGTCGAGGTGACTTTTCACGCCTTTTCAAAAGATACGTTTGTTAAAAAACTGAATACAGAGGAGCTGGAAACCCGTCTTGCCGTGGCGCAAACGGCGCTTTCAGCTCTTTCTCGTGAAATAGAGAATTACGAACGCGATTACGGAAAAAAATCAGACCTCTTAAAAGACGGGTTTGAGGTAGATTATAAAGAATTTATCTCCTGTAAAGAAAAAAGTTCTTTGTTGGAAAGCACGATAGAGAAAATCAACGCGTTGACGGACGAAAAGAACGGATTAAAAGCTGAACTGTCTAAAATTACGAGGGAGAAAGAGGCTGAAAAAATTTACGCTCGTATGAAAAAACCGTTCTCCTACTATGCCGATACGCCAAAAACGCGCGTACGGTTGGGGCTAATTGCGTTAAACGTTTTAGAAAATGCAATGAAAACGTTGCAAGAAAATCCGCTTTGCGTTGCTAAGGTGCTTTTTAAGGACGAAGAAAACGCTTTGTGTTTGGTGATTGCGCATAAATCCGCCGAGGCGGAAACGGACGGCGTTTTATCTGCTTTTGGGTTTATAGAATGTCCTTATAAGGGCGAGCAAACGGGCGCGGAATTGTTTGCGGAAACCGTAAAACGGGAAATAGAAACGGTGCAGGCAATCGAGCAAAACCGTGCTACAACGTACGCGCTAAGCGGAGAAATACGGCAATTAAAAATTTATTGCGACTATCTTACCTTCGAGCTTGAAAAAGCAAAAACGAACGAGAAACTTCTCGAAACTGAAAGAACCTTTTCGCTACAAGCATACGTACCGAAAGACGCAGAGGAGAGAGTAAAGGAGGAATTAAGTGGTGTCACGCAAACGACGTGGCTTGAGTTTACGCAACCCACGAAAGACGACACGCCTCCTACGCTTTTAAAAAATAACGCAATCGTTGCGAATTTTGAGGGAATAACCAATACTTATTCTGCGCCTCATTACCGTGAGTTTGACCCCAATGCCGTGATGGCGTTCTTTTACAGTTTGTTTATGGGGTTCATTATCGGCGACGCTGGCTACGGATTGTTGATGTTCTTTGGCGGTGGTTATCTTTGGTGGAAAGGCTTGAAACGTCCAACGGGAATGTCAAGACTTGCGGGCGCGTTTGCCGTAGGTGGGATTTTTGCGATACTTTGGGGGCTGTTGTTTAATTCCCTATTCGGATTCGTGATTTTGCCAAAAACGGTAATGCCCAATCCGCAAACGGATATGTGGTCGCTTGCAGGAATTTCCGTTCCGAGCGTATTGCTAATTAGTATGGAAATAGGTATATTTCAACTTTTCGTCGGGTATTTGTGTCGCGCCGTTCAGGAATGGCGCAGAGGAAAAGTAGTCGACGGCGTTTGCGACGGATTGCTTTGGGCGATATTCTCGGTGGGTGTTGCGTTGGCAATCGTTGGGTTTATCGACGAGGCAAACCTCCCCATTTTGGCGACGGTAGGCGGAATTACCGCCGGCGTAACGTTGCTTTTGGCAATTCTTACGGCGGGTAGGAAGGAGAAATTTTTAGGAAAATTCACCAAAGGCTTTGGCGCGGCGTACGGGGTAATCAATTACGCTTCGGATATTTTGAGTTACGCGCGTTTATACGGACTTATGCTTTCAGGCGCAGTTATCGCACAAATCATCGCAACGTACAGCGGGCAGTTTATTCTTAGCGGAAACGTTGGGCTGATAGCGCTCGGCGTAGTACTTCTCGTCGTCGGAAACGCATTTAATTTGGTTATGAATTTACTCGGCGCGTATATCCACGACGCAAGATTGCAATACGTCGAGTTTTACGGTAGATTTTACGAGGGTGA
>SVIX01000004.1 GCA_015069285.1 Clostridiales bacterium
TTGTATGTGCTATACTTTTTGTGACGTTATTTGATTCACTCATTTAATTGTCCTCCGATTTTGTTTTTCGTTGTAACTGCCAGGTCACAACTCTATTATACAAAATCGGAGTTTTTTTGTCTATTGTCCATCGGTAAACCTCTACCGAACCACGCCACTATGGCGTGGTTTTACTATACAAAAAGACAGGCAACCGTGTTTACGGCTACCTGTCTTTTCGTATAATTGCACGCTCGAACAAGGCGAAAAGAACGCGACTTTCTTTCTAAACGGATGAAAAAAAATAGGTAAAAAATTTTTTTCTTCATTTTGTTGCTTTTTCTATGCGCAATATGATATACTTAGTGAACAAGGAGGTAAAAGATATTTATGTTAGAAGTATCTCATTTATCAAAAATCTACAAGACGAAAGGCGGTGAAGACGTTTACGCATTAAACGACGTTTCCGTTCGCTTTCCCGAAAAAGGTATGGTCTTTTTACTCGGTAAAAGCGGTAGCGGTAAATCCACCCTTTTGAACGTTTGCGGGGGCTTGGACAATCCCACGAGCGGTGAAATCATCGTCAAGGGCAGAAGCAGTAAAAACTTTTCGCAAAGCGACTTTGACAGTTACCGTAACACCTTTATCGGATTTATTTTCCAAGAATACAATATTCTCAACGAATTTACGGTAGAAGACAATATCGCGTTGGCGCTCGAATTGCAGGGCAAACCCAAAAATAAAATCGCCATTGCCGAGCTTTTGGAGCAGGTGGATTTGACGGGTTACGCAAAGCGTAAGCCAAACACCCTTTCGGGCGGTCAAAAACAGCGTATCGCAATCGCCCGCGCGCTTATCAAGACGCCTGAAATTATCATGGCGGACGAACCGACGGGCGCGCTCGACTCCAATACGGGAAAACAGGTATTCGATACCTTGAAAAAACTCTCCAAAGATAAGCTGGTTATCGTCGTTTCGCACGATAGAGAGTTTGCCGAACAGTACGGGGACAGAATTATCGAATTAAAGGACGGTAAAATTTTATCGGACGTTTCCAAAACGCACGAAGCGCAAAAGACGATTAGCGACAACGTTACCGTCGTCGGCGATACCCTTTGCATTAAAAACGGCGCAAACTTGTCCGATTTAGAATTTTCGGAGATTAAAGCGTTTTTGAAAAACACCGACAAAGACGTGATTATCGCGGGCGGTGAAAAGGACGTGAAAAACTTTAAAGAAGTATCGCGCATCACCCAAGACGGACAAAAAGAAGTCTTCCGCGACACCGACGAAAAAACGCTTGATAAAAAATCCTATTCGTCGGAAGAGAGTAAATTTATCCGCTCCAAACTGCCTATGCGCCACGCCGTAAAAATCGGCGTTTCGGGGTTAAAGACCAAACCCTTCCGTTTGTTCTTTACCATTTTATTGTGTACGGTCGCGTTCGTGCTTTTCGGACTTCTATCCACGATGACCTTCTACGAAAGCACCGCCACCTTGAAAAAGACGCTCACCGATTCGTCGTTGAATACCATTCGTTTGGCAAAACAATACCAAACGCACGTCAAGAACTACTATAGCGGTACGCTCGACCACGAATACGAAAACTATAACGAAGCCAAATTCACGGAAGAAGAAATTGCGTATTACGCCTCCGTTTACGGGGAAACTACCTTCGGCGCAATTCAACGCCAAGAATCGTTCTCGGTGCAAACGCCCTCGCAATACTATAAGAGCAGTATTTATTATTTCGCGTATTTGCCCCAATCGCACGCGTTACGCCAGCAGATTATAGGCAACTACCCCGCCCAAAAGGACGAAATCGTCATATCTTCCTATACGGCAAGCGTTATCAAAGAATGTAAATTGCTCAATAGCAACAAAACGATTGAAACGATAAACGACGTAATCGGCGAAAAAATTACCCTGCATAACACCGACTACAAAATCGTCGGTATTTTGCAAACGCAGGATTTGCCGAGCAAGTTCGACCCTATCAAAGAGGGCACGAACGAGAGTTTTTCGCTCAACTATACTTTTGAACAAGAATTACAAAACGGGTTCTATCAGCTTGCGCTCGTTAGCCAAGAGCAGTTGAACGTGCTCCTCTCGCAAAGCTCCTATCACTATTACGGCTCGTCCGTTTTCGAATATAAAACGCTGTCGGTAGGAAGATATATTCCCGAAAACAACGAATACGAATATTCCGAAAACCAAAACGGCGCGTACGCCTCGTACGCCAAGAAAACGAGCGGTAAAACGTATATGTTCGACGGCTCGAAAACCGCGCCTACGGGTTCGGAAGTAATCGTTACGCAACGAGCGCTCACTCAATTACTTTACCAATCGATAGAAGAGGATTACGAAGAAGTTTACGCTATCTATCAAGCGAATGCGTCAAACGCCCATTACGAGCAACGCCTTTACGATTTAGGCAGAACGGACCCCGATAGCCCTAATTACGACGAGAATTTTGAACCGTGGAATATGTTATCCAATTGGGAAAACGGTAGAAAACAATTTATCCCCTCGCCGTCGGATACCGAGCTGTACGCTATTTATACCGATTGGAAGGAAGATTTTGCGCCCGCGCAAGAAATTGCGGACGTACGTTACGCCTTAACCGCATTTAGAGACGGTTCGTACGATATATGGGACGATAAAACGTATACGCAAATTTTCTACACCAACGAAGAAATAGACGCATTCGGGAACACCCTTTTGCAGTATATCCGTGACAACGACCTTTCGCTCACGGTGAAAGCGTATTTACACGATTCCCGTTCCGGTCAAAATTTCGGCGAAGAATACTCGTTCAGCGTCGTCGGGTTTACGAGGGAGGACGGTCTTTGGTACGAACAGGCATTGTACTTATCGGAGGAAAAAGCGTCCGAGCTTTGGGAATTGCAACGGGTTACCTTAGATTATTATTCGGAAACGACGACGAACTACGTAGCGGACGAAAACGCCGTGTATTCGACGATTTTCCTGCCCTACGATAAGTCGGCGGAAATGACGGATAAGTTCGTTGAAATTTATCAAAACAACGAATTTGACGAAAACGACGTGCGGTTTAGTTTAGAATGTAGCATTATCGACGGGTTTGAACAAGCGGATTCGTTGATATCCGAGCTTTCCAAAGTATTCTTATACGTCGGACTCGTGGTTGCGGTATTCGCGGCGCTCCTGCTTTCCAACTTCATCTCCGTATCCATTTCTTACAAGAAAAAGGAAATCGGTATTTTGCGAGCGGTAGGCGCGAGAAGTTTCGACGTTTTCAAAATTTTCTTCTCGGAGTCGTTTACCATCACCGCCATTTGTATTTTATTGGGAATCACGGGTAGCGTAATCGTTTGCAACCTCATCAACCAATCGCTTATCGATATGGTGGGCGCGTCCCTCTTCGTGTTCGGATTTATGTCCATACTCGTATTGCTTGGCGTTGCGCTTTTGACGGCGGTTATCGCAACCTTCTTGCCCGTATGGAACGCGGCGAAGAAAAAGCCCGTGGAATCTATCAGAGCGTTATAATCTATCGCGCTTTGAAACAAAACTGCGACCAATTTAGAGGCGTAGCGATAACGCGTTATCGCTACGCCTCTACCTATATTTGCCCGAAAAAGGGCAACCCGTATAGGGAAAGCCCCGCGTTTTCACGCGGGGCTTTCCCTATCTTCATTATTCCTCTTCTTCTTCCTCGATAAAACACGGAGCGTTCGCGGTATCGATAATCGCGCGTATTTTTTGCAATACTTCCTCTTTCCCGTACCCCGTTTCCGCGCTGGTAGCAAGTAAGTTTTCCTGCCCTAAATACAAATCGGCGGAAATGGCGCGGATATGTTCTTTGAGTTTCATCCTCGAAAGCTTATCCGCTTTGGTCAAAGTCACGGTAAACGGCAAGGTGTGATAGTGCAAAAATTCAATCATTTGCGCGTCGTCCGCCGTGGGGTCGTGACGGGAATCGACGAGCATAAACACGTGCGCAATACGCGCCTTATCCCTAAAAAAGGCGTCGAGTGTTTTCGCCCACTTTTCCTTTTCGCCTTTGGATACCCTTGCAAATCCGTAACCGGGCAAATCGGCTAAAATAAATTCGCCGAAATCAAAATAGTTTACCAACCTCGTCCGTCCCGGTTCGCTACTCGTTTTCGCCAACTTCTTTTGATTGGCAAGCATATTGATAAACGAGCTTTTCCCGACGTTCGACTTTCCGCAAACGGCAATCATCGGCTTATTGGGCTGAATAAATTGCTCTGCGCGCGCCGCCGAGGTTATAAAGGTCGCGTTTTTTATTACTACGGACGGTTTTTTATCCTTCGTTTCGTACATACCCTCCTCCTTTTATCCGTCGCACCGCACGTTGTCGCGTACGGGTTCTTCGCGAATAGGCAACGGCATCGGCTTTGCCTGCGCCCGCTTACGGGGTTTGGATTGCGTTTTTGCTCCGTCGAGTATCGCGATAGCAAACACTTCTTCCACCCGTTCCACGGGGATAAACCGAACCTCTTTTTTCAACGCATCGGGGAGTTCTTCCAAATCTTTTTGATTGCCTTTGGGAATAATCACCGTTTTAATGCCTACCCGTCTAGCCGCGAGCGATTTTTCTTTCAATCCGCCGATAGGCAAAACGTTTCCGCGCAAGGTAATTTCACCCGTCATCGCCAAATCCCCACGCGCCTGCTTGCCCGTGAGCGCGGACAAAATCGCCGTCGCGACCGTAATACCTGCGCTCGGTCCGTCTTTGGGCGTCGCGCCTTCGGGGAAATGGATATGCAAATCGGTAGTTGCAAACGTTTCCTGCGCTATCCCATACTCGTCCGCACGCGAACGGATAAACGAAAGCGCCGTTTGCGCCGATTCCTTCATTACGTCGCCCAATCTGCCCGTCAAGCGAAGTTCGCCTTTGCCCTTCATCGTGGTAACTTCCACGGCAAGCGTCGTTCCGCCTACCGCCGTCCAAGCAAGCCCCGTTACTTCGCCCACTTTGGGCAATAACGAGCTTTCGTCTATGGTAAATTTCGGCGCGCCCAAAAGCTGTTTTATTTTTTCCGCCGTCAATTTTACGCGTGGCGCGCGCTTGTTTTGCGCGTGTTTTACCGCGACTTTACGGCAAATAGAACCAATCGTCCGCTCCAGCGTTCGAACGCCCGCCTCGCGCGTATAGCCTTCGATAAGATAGCGGTACGCATCCTCGTCTAAACTCACGCACTTTTCCTTTAAGCCGTTGGCTTTTAACTGCTTGGGCAAAAGGTAACGCTCGGCGATTTCCGACTTTTCCTCTAAGGTATAGCCCGAAAGTTCGATAATTTCCATTCTATCGCGTAAGGGCGCGGGAATGGTATCGAGCGAGTTTGCCGTCGTCAAAAACAATACCTTGCTTAAATCGTAAGCATACTCTAAATATCTATCGCGGAAGGTAGAATTTTGTTCGGGGTCGAGCGCCTCCAAAAGCGCGGACGACGGGTCGCCGTGCATATCCGAAGTAATTTTATCTATCTCATCCAACAAGAACACGGGATTTATCGAACCTGCGTTTTTCATACCGTATAAAATGCGTCCGGGCATTGCGCCGATATAGGTACGGCGATGACCGCGAATTTCCGCTTCGTCCTTGACCCCGCCAAGGCTCATTCGTACGAATTTTCTATTCAACGCGCGCGCTATCGATTGCGCGATACTCGTTTTGCCCACACCGGGAGGCCCGACGAAACACAAAATCGGCGCTTTCATATTCCCCGTCAATTTCAATACGGCGAGGTATTCGACGATGCGTTCTTTGATTTTATCCAACCCGTAATGGTCGCTATCGAGTACGGCGATACATTCTTGCAAGCTTTCGGTGTCCGTCGTTTCCTCCGTCCAAGGCAGGGATAAAACCTGTTCGATATACCCTGAAATAACGGTGTATTCGGGGGAGGACGACTGCATTTTTTCCATACGGTCTATCTCTTTTAAGCATTTTTCTTCCAAGCCTTTGGGAAGATTTTTGGCTTTGATTTTCTCGCGGAACTCGTCCTCTTCCTTACCGCCGTCGCCAAGCTCGTTATGAATGGCTTTGAGCTGTTCGCGTAAAAAATAGTCCTTTTGCGACTTGTCAATGCTTTGACGCACCGCGCCTGCTATCTTTTTCTCTACTTTGGAAATTTCCAGCTCGTCGTTTAAGCAACGCTCTAAAATTTGTAAGCGTTTTACCGTATCCGTTTCCGCCAAGCTTTGTTGCTTTATCTCCACTTTCACACGCATAGCGGAGAGCGCGATATGCATATACGCGTTCGCGTCGCGCGTAAGCTCCAATTTCGCCACCGTTTCTTTGGGAATTTTTCCGTCCAAAGCGAATACGTCTTTGACGAGCGCTTTTACCGTACGGAAATGCGCCTCTTGCAATACCTCGTCGCCGTCTTGGAAGGGAAATTCTTGCGCGACGGCGTAAAAATGCCCCTCTTCAAAGCAAATTTTGTTGGCTTTCGCGCGGTATAACCCTTCGCAAAGCACGCGAATAACACCACCGCTAAGTTGCGCTACCTGCTTGATTTTCGCTACGCAACCTACGGTGTATATATCGTTTTCGTTGATGTCGTCCTTTTCCGTGACCTTTTGCGTACAGATAAACACGAGCTTGTCCACCGTAGCGGAGGCGCGGTTTATTGCTTTTAAGGTCGTTTCCCTACCCACTTCAAAGGAAACGGAAACGCTTGGGAATGCTACTTTGCCACGCAAAGGCACGACGGGGAGTAAATTAGTTTTCATGAAATTGTCTATCGTATAATTTTCCATATATTTATTTTTACCCGTTTTCACGACGCTTTAAACCTGATAAAACCGCGTATCGGGATATTTTTCGTTTTTTTTCTTCGTTTTTTGAAGATTGTTACTTATCGAGTGTTGATAAATAAGTAACAAACATATATAATATGCATATAAAGATACGGGGGCTTGGAATGATTAGAGAAAAGATAGGAAAAAGAATCAAAGAATTTATGCTTGACTTTTTTTTCGGTATCTTTTGTCAATAAATAACGAATCTAAAT
The DNA here is from genome assembly GCA_015069285.1 of Clostridiales bacterium. Lineage (GTDB taxonomy): Bacteria > Bacillota > Clostridia > Christensenellales > Borkfalkiaceae > Scatosoma. The sequence goes on from SVIX01000004.1 coordinate 7,008, forward strand.
TTTAATAAAAATCAATGAAAAATATCTAATTATGAGAGGCAGATAGTTGTGGAGGCGTGGTATAATATAAATTAAGTATAAACGCATTTACCGTAAGAAGAAAGGGTACAAGGATTCTCTCAGGAGCAAAACCGTTTAGAAGTTTTAGGAACAGGAAGCGATTTAGGGCAACCCCATTTAAAACGAGAAGAACGGTTTTTCCCGCCAGACTTACCGAGGAATTGAAACTTAGCCACGTCTAAAGGACAAATAGGAGTATCGTTAGAATCAAAGTGAGCGTTGAAGGATTTAGAGTTTCTAAGATTCAAAGGAATAACGGCTTTTGAGAAATGGAAATTATTTTTGAGTAAAGAATACTTATCATAGGAATCGAAAGCGGAATCGCCAATGAAAGTAGAAAAGTGAAACAATGCCAGTTTTTAAAGCATAGCAAAAACGGAGAAAAATCCGTTGTTTATATAGTCTTAAAAGCCTTTTGCCGATTGACTTTTTTGACTTTTACAATCGGCAAAACACAACCTAATTAAGGAGAATATTATGGACAACACTTCTGTTATGGGACTACAAAACAGCGATTTGCAGTTACGTTTTAAGGCGATTTGCGAAAAACTCAAAAAGAGTATCGTTGTCAAAAGCGAAAAAATTACCGGCTTTACGTTTTGCGAGTGCGGCTACAAAGACGGCTCAGCTTTTCCTGACTTAGCCACAATGACGCCATTTGCCCCCAACCAGCGTTGGGGCGGAAAGCGCGCCTCTCACGCTTGGTTTTACGTTAAAATAACCGTTTCAGATAACGCGCCCTATCGTACCGAACTTCGCGTTGACACACAAAAGGACGGTTGGGACGGAAGCAATCCGCAGTTTATGCTGTATATAAACGGCGTTCTTACGCAAGGTATGGATGTGTACCACCGTACCGCCGTAATCAGCAACCCGGGCGAAAAAGAAATTTTCCTTTACGCGTACACGAGCACGGATATAGACGATTCGCTCACTTTTAACGCGTCTATCGAACTTATTGACGAAGAAATGGAAAAGTTGTATTACAATCTTTTCGTTCCCTACTCTATGCTAACCTACAATCCCCTTGGAAGCAAAGAATACAACGAAATCCTTCTTGCCCTTAACGAAGCGGTAAACTTGCTCGATTTACGCAAGATTGGATCGGACGAATGTAACGAAAGCGTGAAACGGGCTAACGAATTTTTGACAAAACGCTTTTATTCTACTCCCTGCACCGATCGTGACGTTCCGCGCACTTCGTGCTTTGGTCACACGCATATCGACCTTGCTTGGTTATGGCAAAGACGCCAAACGGTAGAAAAAGCGCAACGCTCGTTTGCGACTATGGACGCGCTTTTATCTCGCTATCCCGACTTTAAATTCACTTCGTCGCAAGTACCATTATATAAAATGGTTAAGAAGGAAGACCCCCACCTTTACGACCGCATTAAAAAGCACGTAGCAGACGGTAGATGGGAGCCTGAGGGCGGTATGTACGTCGAAGCGGACTGTAACGTTACGGGCGGAGAGAGTTTAGTTCGTCAATTTATGTACGGCAAAGGCTTTTTCAAACGCGAATTTAACGTGGACAGCAAAATTTTGTGGCTACCCGACGTATTCGGTTATTCGGCGGCGTTACCGCAAATTCTCTCAAAGTGCGGAATTAACGACTTCGTTACCAGCAAAATAAGTTGGAACGACTCCAACCAAATGCCTTACGATATTTTCCGCTGGCGCGGTATCGACGGCACGGAAATTCTTACCCACTTTATAACGGGCCAAGCCTATAACGGCAAAACGGAAAAATTTTCTACCTACAACGGTCAAGCAACGCCTGCGTTTATTCGCGGTACTTACGAGCGCTACCAGCAAAAAATCGTCAATAAAAACGCAATCGCATCTATAGGTCATGGCGACGGCGGTGGCGGAGCAACCCCGATCGACTGCGAAATGGTTACTCGCCAAAACTACGCTTTTCCTGCTCAACCCGTTGCCGAGTGGACGAGTTTATCCGATTATATGAAAGAAGTTCATAAACGCGTGGACGGCAATAAGTTTACTCCGCTTTGGTCGGGCGAACTTTACCTAGAATTCCACCGCGGAACTTACACTTCGCAAGCAAACAACAAACTATGCAACCGTAAGAGCGAATTTTTACTGCAAAACGTGGAAACGCTTGCCGTAATTAACGCTAATCTCGGCACTAACCTATTTGATAAGGAAAAGCACGACGAAGCGTGGGAAAAGGTGCTGTTTAACCAGTTCCACGACATTTTGCCCGGCTCGTCCATAAATGGCGTTTACCGCGACTCCGACGAAGACTACGCGCAAATTTCAGCGTACGGGCTTGACGCGATTAAAGCGGGCTTAAATAATCTCGCTAGCAAGGTTAAAGGCAAGGGGCTACTCGTGTTTAACCCCAACGGCTACGCGTATACCGGTAGCGTAACGGTAAACGGAAAACGCTACTTCGTGGAAAATATCCCCGCTAAAGGCTATGCAGTCGTTCCCTATAAAGACGCAACCACTAGCAAAGTCAAGTATAATAACGGCGTGCTTGAAAATGACTATTACGCGCTCACTTTCAACGAAAATATGGATATCGTTTCCCTTTACGACAAGGTTAAAAACCGTGAACTCTTGAAAAAGGACAAATCCATTCGTTTCGTTGCCTACCAAGATATCCCCTACCAATTCGACGCTTGGGAACTTTGTATGTACTACCCCGAAAAGGAATACGCCCTTTCGTCCGTAACTAGCGTTAAGGAAATCGTGGACGGCGATCGTAAGGGCGTGGAAGTAACTCGCTCGTTTGGCTCGTCTACCATTATCGACAAAATCTTCCTTTACGACGACAAACGCCTAATTGAGTTCTGCGACGACGCCGACTGGCACGAAGAACAAACCTTGCTTAAACGCGTCTTCCCCTTAGATCTTGTTTCCGACAAAGCAACTTGCGAAATTCAGTTTGGTAACGTCGAACGCCCCACTCACCAAAACACTTCGTGGGACAAGGCAAAGTTCGAAGTTTGCGCGCACAAGTACGTTGATATATCGGAAAGCGACTACGGCGTTGCACTCATTAACGAAAGCAAGTACGGCCACGGACTCGTTAACAACGATATTTCGCTGTCGCTACTGCGCTCGCCCAAATCTCCTGACGAATACTGCGATATGGGCGCGCACTCTTTCTCGTACGCTCTCTACCCGCACGAAGGCGCGCTTGCCCAGTCGGATACGCAAATTAAGGCGATCGAGTTTAACAACCCCGTAATCGCTATAAATTGCGACGGTGGCGACGGAACGCTACCCCCGTCGTATAGCGCAGTTTTCTCTACGGGATCACTCGTTCTCGACACGGTTAAGCCTTGCGAAGATGGCAACGGATTTGTTATCCGCGCGTACGAGCCTATGCGCAAAAAGGGAACGGAAACCCTTTCTCTTGGCTCTATCGCAAACAAGGCTTACATATGCGATATGTTAGAAAACGAACTAACCGAATTAACCGTAACGGACGGCAAAATCACTCTCCCCTTTAAACCGTTCGAAATACTAACTATCAAGGTAAAATAATTAAAAGGAAATATGTTTACAAAATCGGTAGAATGGCTTCTCTTTCTGCCGATTTTGCGTTATGTAGACTCTATCGCTTCGCTCCAGAGTGACAGAGAGGCGAGGTAACGCACTTTACACCAAGGGGTTACTTCGTCGCTTTGCTCCTCGTAATGACCAATGGGACTTTCGTACGCCGTAAAATGCGGAGATGCGAGCAAGACAAGGAAAACGCGGATTTTTCGATGGGAGCGTACTTATGCGTACGTGACCGAGAAAAAACGCAAATTTGACGACGTATTGCGACGCATATACGTATTTTACTTAATGAAGATAGTAAAACTAAAGAAATGACTATGTCTTTTGATTATAATAAGAAAAATATTCCTCTCGCTAAAAGTTTGCGCAAAAACGCTACACCACAAGAAAATCATTTGTGGTATGATCTTTTATCAAAATATGCGGTGAGATTTCAACGTCAAAAGTCTATTGATAACTTTATTGCCGACTTCTATTGTCACAAAGCGCGTTTAATTATCGCGTAATCTTATTTTATTATAATGTCCTCTCCCTTAGTCCCCTTCGGCGACTGCTCCCTCTAAGAGGGAGCCTATAACGCAAAGGAGTTTCGCAAATTGCTTGCGAAACTCCTTTCATTTTACAATTTTTTATTTCAACGCATATTACGCCGTTTGCTTATAAACGAGTTTGGGCGTTGCGCCACTTGTCAAACATTCTTTGGTAATCACGACTTCTTCCACGCCGTCTTCGGAAGGGATTTTATACATAACTTCCGTCATTACGCTTTCGATAATCGTTCGCAGTCCTCTCGCGCCCGTTTTTAAACGAATCGCCGTTTGCGCAATTTCACGCACCGCCTCGTCCTCTACCGTGAGTTTTACCCCGTCAAAGCCTACGAGTTTTTGGTATTGCTTGATGATTGCGTTTTTGGGTTCGGTGAGAATTTTTACGAGTGCGTCCTCACCGAGCGGGTCTAAATTCACGACGATAGGAAGTCTGCCTACGAATTCGGGGATAAGTCCGAACTTCGTCAAGTCTTGCGGTTTTACGTCGTCGAGCATAGCGTAATCCGCCTCGCCCTCGCCAAGGCGTACCTTTCCGCCAAAGCCGAGCGTCGTATCGTCCTTTCTGGAAGATACGATTTTATCTAAGCCCACGAACGCGCCTCCGCAAATAAAGAGGATATTCGTCGTATCAAGGCGCAAACATTCTTGATTGGGGTGTTTTCTACCGCCCTGCGGGGGAACGTTCGCCGTCGTGCTTTCGATAATTTTCAAAAGCGCTTGCTGTACGCCCTCGCCCGAAACGTCGCGCGTAATGGACACGTTTTCGCCCTTTCTTGCAATTTTATCAATTTCGTCGATATAGATAATACCGCGTTCCGCGCGGGAAATATCGTAATCGGCGTTTTGGATAAGTTTCAAAAGGATATTTTCTACGTCTTCGCCTACGTAGCCCGCTTCGGTGAGCGTCGTTGCGTCGGAGGTAGCGAAGGGAACGTTTAAAATTTTTGCAAGCGTCCTTGCCAATAGCGTTTTACCGCTACCCGTAGGGCCGAGCAAAAGTACGTTGCTCTTTTCAATTTCCACGCCGTCGTCGTCCTTTTTCTTTTTCGCCGTGGCGTTGATACGCTTATAATGGTTATACACCGCAACGGACAAAACGCGTTTTGCTTTGTCCTGTCCTACGATATATTGGTCAAGCTCCGCTTTAATTTCCGCGGGTTTTTTTAAAGGAACGTCCTTTTGCGGTTGCTCTTCGCCCTCCCATTCGTCCACCATCGATTTGCAAATTTCTACGCACTCGTCGCAAATGCAAACGCCGTCCGGACCTGAAATCATACGGCGGGATTTTTCTTTCTCCTTACCGCAAAACGAACATTGTTGATTTTTATTCGACATTCTTATTCTCCGATATAAATAATATAAGGTGTAATTACGACGCTTTAAAAGGTCGTTGTATTTTTATACCCGTTTTTTCTTACAATTAAACAATTAGGAAAAATACCGCGCAAAATCACCCGTGGCGGTTTTGCGCGTTCGTATTTTTTTTAGGCTATGTCACGGAGAATGGTTGAGTAACACAAAAATTTGTTTTTGCGTGTTTTTACGAGAAAAATACAAGAAAGACAAATATTAGGCAAGGGCGCATACGAAACGGTATGTAACCGCGCCTAATACGCAGTATTTCGTAGGATTTTTCCGTAAAAAATCAACCAAGTGACGTGACAGAGCGCCCCTTTATCTTTTGATAAACACTCTATCGATAAGCCCGTATACGCGCGCCTCTTCCGCGGACATAAAATTGTCGCGGTCGGTATCGCGTTCCAGCGTTGCAATATCCTTATTGCAATTTTCCGCCAAAATACGGTTGAGCTTGGCTTTGGTGCGAAGAATATGCTCTGCGTGGATTTTAATATCGCTTGCTTGCCCTTGCGCTCCGCCAAGAGGTTGGTGAATCATAATTTCCGAGTTAGGCAAAGCAAAACGCTTACCTTTCGTACCGCTTGAGAGCAAGAACGCGCCCATCGACGCCGCCATACCGATACAAATGGTCGATACGTCGCATTTGATATAGTTCATCGTGTCGTAAATTGCCATACCTGCCGTCACGCTACCGCCGGGGGAGTTGATATATAAACTAATATCTTTCGTCGGGTCTTTGCCCTCCAAATAAATCAACTGCGCAACGATGGTATTCGCCATAGCGTCGTTGATTTCACCGCTTAAAAATACGATTCTGTCGTCCAACAACCGCGAATACAAATCGTAAGTACGCTCACCCGAGGAAGTGCGTTCTACGACGTAGGGAATTAAAACGTTTTGTTCCATAGAATTTCCTTATTTTTTATTATTCTTCTTCAACAACCATTTCGTTGTTTGCTTTTAACATATCGAAAAGTTTGGTGATGATAATATCGCTACGGATATAATCGAATTGACGGGGGTCCATACCCTTTTTGTATTCTTCCGTTTCCTTCTCCACCGCTTTCGCTTGTTCGGCAATCTTCGCGTCTACTTCTTCTTCCGTAGCCTCGATGTTTTCTTCCTTGATAAGTTGCGAAATGATTAATTGGCTGGTAACGTTTTTCTTCGCTTGTTCTTCGTAGTTCTTTCTGAAATCCGCCATCGTCGTTTTGAGGAATTCCAAATAGTCTTGAAGTTTCAAGCCTTGGTACATAAGTTGATATTCGAACTTTTGTACGAGCGAATCAATTTCTCTATCAATCATCGCTTGGGGAATTTCCACTTCCGTGTTCGCGGAAATCGCCTCTAAAATGCTGTTTTCCGTAGCGTCGTTGGAACGCTTATCCGCTTGCGCTTGCAAACGTTCTTTCGCCTTCGCTTTGTACGCCTCAACGCTTTCGCTACCCGTTGCGTCTTTGATGAATTCGTCGGTAAGTTCAGGCAATTCCTTCGCTTGGATACCGTTGAGTTTTACGCTGAATACCGCGGGCTTGCCTTTGAGGTTTTCCGCTTGGTAATTTTCAGGGAAGGTAACGTTGACGTCCTTCGTTTCACCGATTGCCATACCAACGACTTGGTCTTCAAATCCGGGGATAAATTGACCGCTACCGAGCGTTAAGTCAAAGCCTTCCGCTTCACCGCCGTCAAATTTCACGCCGTCTACGGAGCCGGAGAAATCGATGTTGACGATATCGCCGTTTTGCGCCACGCGGTCGGTCGCTTCTACTTTACGCGCGTTTCTATCCAATACTCTGTCCAATTCCGCTTGAACTTCTTCGTCTTTTACAGTATACGCAAATTGCTTGATTTTGATACCCTTATAGCTGGAAATTTTTACCTCAGGCTTTACGGGTACGACCGCAACGAGGGTAACGCCTTCGTCGTCCAACGCCTCTACGGAAACGTCGGGGTCGCCCACAACGGTAAATTTCTTTTCGTTCTTTTCAATTACTTTACCGTAGTTTTCGGAAAAGAGAATGTTCAAAGCGTCTTCGTAGAATACGCCCTTTCCGTATGCGTGTTCGATAACGTTTTTGGGAGCTTTGCCCTTACGGAACCCGTTTACGGAAAATCTTCCGCGCGTTTTTACGTACGCTTGCGTTTGCGCCGTTTTCCATTCTTCCGCGTCAAATTTGAAAGTGATTTTTACCGTACTCTTTTCGCCGGCTTTGGTAGTGTGTTTCATAATACTTCTCCTATATTTATGCTGTTTTTTATTTTTTTCTTGCCTTAGAACGATTTTTTTCCGTTCGCTCATTACATTTTAACATATTTGTCCAAGAAAATAAAGCGTTTTTATTTACAATTTTGTAATTTTACGCTATAATTTAAGAAAAGATTTTTTTCTGCGGGGCATTTTTTCTTAAAAATCCCCCTTTAAGGAGCAATTATGCCACAGGACGCCTTTCATATCCGCCGTATCGCGCAAGAACTCGACGCGTTTTTAACGGGCGGTAAAATTAACCGCATTTCACAAGTCAACAAAGACGAACTCACCTTTATCGTATACACGGGCAAAACGACGGTAAAACTTATTTTAAGCGCGTCCGCCTCGGGCGCAAGGGTATGTCTTTCGGCGTACGAAAAAGAGCCCGCTCCGATAGCGTCTAATTTTTGTATGCTCCTTCGCAAACACCTGCAAGGCGCGGAAATTTTGTCCGTTCAACAGTACCAAGCGGAACGCATTATTCAAATTACCCTCCATTGTACGGGGGACTTTTCCGAATGCGATAGAACGCTTATTTGCGAACTAATGGGCAAATATTCGAATATCGTTTTGGTGGAAAACGGGATTATTTTGGGCGCGTTGAAAAGCACCGCGCTCGTAGACGATACGCACCGCATTTTGTTTGCGGGCGCAAAGTACGAGTACCCCGTTCCGCAAGACAAATTGTCCTATTTTGACGGGGCAGGTATGCGTTCACGGCTACAAAACTTTTTACAAACGCGCGAAAACGCCGACGAAGAAACGCTCGCTTGTTTCCTGTTCGAAAGCGTATCGGGTTTGGCGCTTTCCACCGCGCGTGAAATCGTCAAGCGGGCAAACGAACGGGGCTTGCCCTTGTGGGATTTTTTGCCTGCGTTTTTTGAAAACGAGCCTTGCAACGCGCATCTCGTTTACAAAAACGGCGTAGCGCAGGACTTTTTTGCTTTTGAGGTCGAAGGGGGTGTAAAAATGCCCTCCCTTTGCAAGGCGGAGGACGAGTATTACTCCCGTCGCGAGTACAAAAAAGCGTTTGAAGACAAAAAACGCAAATTGGAAAATTCCGCCAAAACCTTACGCAAAAAGGCGGGGAAACGGTTGCAGGATACGCTGGATAAACTGCGCGAGAGCGAAAAGGCGGAAGAAAACCGCGTCAAGGGGGAACTTCTTACCGCGAATTTATATAAAATTCAAAAGGGCGTTACGGGTATAGAGCTTGAAAATTGGTACGACGAAAAGGGCGGAAAGATAAAAATCGCGCTCGACGCCACGCTCACCCCGTCGCAAAACGCGCAACGCTATTTCCGCGCTTATAATAAACAAAAACGCGCGAAAGAAGTTTTAACGCCTATGCAAAAAAAGGAGGAGGCGGAAATAGAATACGCGGAAAGTATTTTATCGGCGATTTATTCCGCGGAAACGGAGGAGGATTTGCAGGAAATTCACGAGGAATTGACGGACGCAGGCTTACTCCGCGCACCCAAAGAACGGGTGGGCAAAAAACAAAAGAAACCGGAAATCCCCTTCCGCGAATATACGCATAACGGGTATACCGTTTTGGTGGGCAGAAACAATATACAAAACGACAGACTGCTGAAAAAAGCCTCGCCCGAAGATATATGGTTGCACGCGCAAAAATACCATTCCTCGCACGTCATTATCGTAACGCAAGGGGAGCAAGTACCCAACGAAACGCTTTTATTCGCGTCGGAAATTTGCGCGTACTATTCCAGCGGACGGGATTCGGATAAAATCCCCGTGGACTATTGCAAACGCAAATTCGTCAAAAAACCGAGCAAAAGCAAAGCAGGGTTCGTTATCTATACCGATTACAAAACCCTGCTGGTGAAACCTAACGCGCACAAAGAATAACGCCCGTTCGCTTGGCGCAAGCGTATGATGATGAATTGGCTACGCCGTGAATTGACTACGCCGTGAATTGCAAACCTGCGGTTTGCATTGTGGGGAAATTATCATAATGCCGACAAGGTCGGCAAGAACGCTTACGCGTTGAATAGCGCAACCTGCGGTTGCTTTTGGGAAGGCTTTGTTCCGTCTTGCGACGGCGATTGCCATCGGGGCGCAAAGGTGCGCCGTAAAACGCGGAGATGCTCCTCTCTTGTCATTGCGAGCGTAGCGTGGCAATCTCTTGAGATTACTTCGTCGCTTTGCTCCTCGTAATGACAGGTAGAGTGTCATTCTGGAGGGAACGAAGTGACCGATAGAATCTTATAGACTCTATCGCTTCGCTCCAGAGTGACAGAGAAGCGAGGTAATGCACTTTACACCAAGGGGTTACTTCGTCGCTTTGCTCCTCGTAATGACCAACGGGGTTTCCGCACACCGTAAAACGCGGAGATGCGAGCAAGACAAGGAAAACGCGGATTTTTCGACGGGAGCGTACTTATGCGTACGTGACCGAGAAAAAACGCAAGTTTGACGACGTATTGCGACGCATATACGCGTTTTATAATGTAGCGATGACTTCTACCTCAACCTTAACTCCCTTCGGTAAATCCTTTACCGCTACGCAACTGCGCGCAGGACAGGTGGTAAAATATTTTCCGTATATCGCGTTGAACGCCGAAAAGTCTGCAATATCCGCTAAAAAACAGGTGGTTTTTACCGCTTTTTCAAACGAACTCCCCGACGCCGTTAAAACCGCCCCGAGGTTTTGCATAACTTGTTCCGTTTGCTGTTCAATCGTCACCGCCTCGACCGTTCCGCTTTGCGGATTGATGGCGATTTGTCCCGACGTGAATACCATATCCCCGCAAACGATTGCTTGCGAATAAGGTCCGATTGCCGACGGCGCTTTGTCCGTCGATATTTTTTTAATTTCCATTGTTCTACCTCTTTTATAAATTGTTCTTTACGAAATTTTCAAGCATTTCCGCAGGCACGAACCCAAGACTGTTCGCTTTCACCGCGCCTTTTTGAAAGGCGATAATATTCGGAATAGAACTTATGCGGTACTTCATCGCCGATTCCGATTCCTCGTCTACGTTGATTTTGACAAATTCCGCTTGTCCTTCGTATTTTTCCGCAATCTTTTCGAATACGGGCGCTAACATTCTGCAAGGGGAACACCAAGTCGCCCAAAAATCGCAAAATACCGTCTTGTCGCCTTGAATAAGTTGCTCTAATTCGTTACTCGTTACGTGTTTTACCATATTCTTTTTCTCCTTTACCGTATAGTTTTTTTTATTTGTTTTGGAAATATTCCACGACGCTGGTAAAAGCGACTTTCTCGCTTTCTCCCGTCGTCATATTTTTTACGCTCATTACGCCCTCGGCAAGCTCGTTTCCGCCGATAACCGCCACGAATTTCGCGCCCAGCTTATCCGCGTATTTGAATTGCGCTTTAATCGAACGCTCCATGTGGTCGACTTCCGCCTCCACGCCGTTTTGACGGAGGGTATCGCAAAGCGCGAACGCTTTCATTCTGCTCTTTTCGTCCATACCCGCGATATATACCGTGGGTTTTTTCTCTTCGGGCATTTGCGCGCCCGTTTGTTCCATTACGATAAGCAGGCGTTCTATCCCAACGGCGAACCCTACCGCGGGCAACGCGTTTCCGCCAAGCTCCTCGATAAGTCCGTCGTATCTGCCTCCTCCGCAAACCGTGCCTTGCGCGCCGATTGCCGTGGATACGAATTCAAACACCGTACGCGTGTAATAATCCAAACCGCGTACGATACGGGGATTGATGGCAAATTCCACCCCTGCGATTTGTAAATACTTTTTCGTTTCCTCGAAATGCGCGTTACATTCCTCGCATAAATAATCCAAAAGGCTGGGCGCGGTAGCGTTGACCTTTTTACAGTTTTCTTCCTTGCAATCCAAAAGGCGCAACGGGTTTTTCTCGTACCGCGTTTTGCAGTCGTAACAAAGTTCGTCCAAGTGCGGAGCGAAAAACTCCTTTAACGCTTGGTTATATTTTTTTCGACAGGTAGGACAACCTATCGAATTGATATAAAGGCTTGCCTGTATGCCCAATTTTTTAAGTAAGGTATGCGCGATAATAATCGCCTCGGCGTCCGTTTGCGCGCCTTTCGCGCCGAAAATTTCCACGCCGAATTGATGAAATTCGCGAAGTCGTCCCGCTTGCGGTCTTTCGTAACGGAACGCAGGCGTAATATAAAACATTTTCGCGGGCAACACGCCTCCCGCCATACCGTTTTCAATAAACGAACGCACCGCGCCTGCCGTACCTTCGGGTTTTAAGGTGATAGACCTGTCCCCTTTGTCTTTGAAGGTATACATTTCTTTGGTGACGATATCCGAAGTATCGCCCACACCGCGTTGGAAAAGTTCGGTGTGTTCAAAGGTAGGAGTGCGAATTTCTTTTAAATTGAAAAGCGACGCCGTTTCACGGGCTACCTTTTCGACGTATTGCCATTTATACGATTCCGTAGGCAAAACGTCTTTCGTGCCTTTGGGTATATTAATCATAAGTTTCTCCTTTTTTTGGTAGGACGGAAAACGCAAAGCGTTTCAATCCCCTCTTATAACACGTATTTTTTGAGGTTTCTGTCCCCCGTGAGTTTTTGTAAATGTTCGTCCACGTAACGACGGTCGATATTCAAAGTGAACACGGGATAATCTCCGCCGGCGTTAAAGGAAATGTCCTCTAATAAATATTCCATAACGGTATGCAATCTCCGCGCGCCGATGTCCTCGCTCGTTGCGTTGAGTTCTACGGATACTTCCGCAATCCGCGCAATCGCGCCCTCGTCAAATTGCAAATTGATATTGTCCACGGACAACAATTTTCCGTATTGGAAGGTAAGCGAGTTTTCCGTTTCCGTCAAAATGCGTACGAAGTCCTCCTTGGTAAGGCTTTTGAGTTCCACCGAAACGGGAAATCTGCCTTGCAGTTCGGGGATTAAATCTTCAATGGACGCAACGTGGAACGCGCCCGCCGCGATAAACAAAATGAAATCCGTTTTGATAGGACCGTATTTGGTGACGACGGTGCTACCTTCGACGATAGGCAAAATATCCCGTTGCACGCCTTCGCGCGACACGTCCGCGCCGTGGGAATTGCCCTTGCCTGCAATCTTATCAATTTCGTCGATGAACACGATACCGTCGTTTTCCGCGCGGTATAACGCCTCCGCTTTGATTGCGTCCTCGTCTACGAGCTTAGAAGATTCCTCGTCCAACACGATTTGAAACGCCTCTTTGACCGCAAATTTACGCTTTTTCTTTTTGGGGGGCAACATATCCCCGAAAATGCTACCGATGGAAATCGCCGCGCCACCGGGGATAAGCTCCATCGGTTGGCTAACGTCTAATACCTCCATTTCGATAAGCGTATTATCGTATTCGCCCTTGCGCAACCCGTTCAAAAGGTTTTCCTCGAATACCTCGCGCGCAAGTTCGCCCTTTTCGTCCTTTTTCGCCTCGGCAAGCGCGCGAACGATACGCTTTTCCGTCGCAACCGTCGCTTTCGCTTTTACCTGTTCTTCCTTTTCCGCTTTGACGAGCCGATACGCACATTCCGCCAAATCGCGAATCATACCTTCGACGTCCTTGCCCACGTACCCGACTTCGGTGTACTTGGTCGCCTCGACTTTGACGAAAGGCGCTTTGACGAGCTTGGCAAGCCGACGGGCAATTTCCGTTTTTCCAACGCCCGTAGGACCTTTCATAATGATATTTTTCGGGGTAATCTCCTCGCGAATTTCCACGGGGAGTTGCGCGCGCCGGTAACGGTTTCTAAGCGCAATCGCCACCGCTTTTTTCGCCTCGTCTTGCCCGATGATATATTTGTCTAATTTATGCACGATTTGTTTAGGGGATAAATCCATAGTTTACGCCTCCTTTTCCGTTTTTTTCTTGGCGGGTTTGCTCTTTTTCGATGTTTCGCCTACCGTTTCGCAACGGATATTGTCGTTGGTGAACACGCAAATTTCCGAGGCGATTTTCAACGCTTTTTTGGCAATCGTTTCCGCGTCGTAATCCGTTTCCTGATACAACGCGCGCGCCGCCGCCAAGGCGTAATTTCCACCGCTACCAATCGCGCAAACGCCTTCGTCCGGTTCGATAACCTCGCCCGTACCCGATAAAATAAGCAGGGTGTTTTCGTCCGCCGTTATCATCATCGCGTCCAATTTCCGACCGATTTTATCGCTACGCCAAAGCTCGGCAAGTTCTACCGCCGAACGCATTAAATTGCCTGCAAATTTATTGAGCATACCTTCAAAACGCTCGGTAAGCGCAAACGCGTCCGTTACCGACCCTGCAAAACCCAAAATAACTTTTCCGCCGAAAATACGGCGTACTTTCACGGCGGTATTTTTAAAAATGACCGATTCGCCCATCGTCACCTGTCCGTCGCCGGCTATCGCCGTCACGCCGTTTTTCTTTACGGCGCAAATGGTTGTTCCACGAAATTCCATAATCGTTCTCCTTGTAATACAGTTGGATATTTTTCAAAATTACGGCGTTTCGCCTAATTGCGCTTTCAGCGTTTGAAGCGCCCTTTCCGCGTACGCCTTGTACCGTTCTTTTTTGTCCTTTATGCGCGTGGGCAACGGCGTTAAAATCCCAAAATTCGCGTTCATCGGTTGAAAGTCTTTACTCGGGGTGGAAATATGCGTTTGCAACGCTCCGCATACCGTCCGAGCGTCCAATTCCAAAGGCGGTTCGCCCAAAATTTCTCTCGCTATTTTCACGGCGACGAGGAGTCCGCTCATCGCGCTTTCCACGTAGCCTTCTACGCCCGTGATTTGCCCCGCAAAAAACAGCCTTTGATTATTTTTAACCGAAAAATCCTTGGTTAAAACACTCGGCGCGTCAATATAAGTATTTCTATGCATCACACCGTAACGCAAAAACTCCGCGTTTTTTAAAGCGGGTATCATCGAAAACACCCGTTTTTGTTCGGGGAATTTCAAATTCGTTTGAAATCCGACGAGGTTGTACGCCTCCCCCGAAAGGTTTTCTTTTCTAAGCTGTAACACGGCGTACGGTCTGTTTCCCGCGTTATCGTATAAGCCCACGGGTTTGAGCGTACCGAACCGCAAGGTATCCCTGCCACGGCTCGCCATAATTTCCACGGGCATACAGCCCTCGAAAATTTCGCCTTTTTCAAACTCGTGCAAATGCGCGCGCTCGGCGGAAAGCAAGGCGTCTACGAACGCGTAATACTCCTCTTTGTTCATCGGACAATTTATATAATCGCCCGTACCTTTGCCGTACCTGTCCCCCGTAAAGGCGTTTTGCATATCGATACTCTCCGCCGATACGATAGGCGCGGACGCGTCGTAAAAATGCAAATTACCGCCGAATTTTTCCTTAATATCCTCGCTCAACGCCTCGGAAGTAAGCGGGCCCGTGGCGACGACTAAGTACGAATCTTCCTCCAATTTAGGCAACGCGGTTACCTCCTCGCTCACAATGGTAAGATGAGGGCAACTTTTTAATTTTTGCGTGATATATGCGGAAAACTTTTCCCTATCCACCGCAAGCGCCGAGCCTGCAGGGACGCTCGTATTGTCCCCCGCCGAAACGATAAGCGAACCTAAAAGTCGCATTTCCTCTTTCAAAAGTCCGCAAGCGTTGGCGTAAATATCGTTGCTTTTTAAGGAATTAGAGCATACGAGTTCCCCAAAATTTTCACTTTCGTGCGCAGGGGTAAATTTTTTGGGTTTCATATCGACGAGAATTGTTTTTATCCCACGGCTTGCAAGATAATACGCCGTTTCGCTACCCGCCAAACCACCGCCGATAACGACGACTTTGGTATTAGGTTTCATCGTCGTACCCCGAGAAAATATATCCTCCGCCGTCCACGTCGTAAACGGGTTCTTCGGGATAGGGCGGTTCGTCTAATTTTTCCTCCGTTTTCGGTTTCTCCACACGGACTTTATACGAACAATCTTTGTTGCTACACTTGATATTTCCGCGCGCGGTGGATACGAGCGCCTCGTTACATTCGGGGCATTTTTCGCCCGTGGGAATATCCCAGCTCATAAATTTACAGCTAGGATACGCCGAACAGCTGTAATATACCTTCCCTTTTTTGGATTTTCTCACCGTCATCGCGTTCCCGCAATCAGGGCATTTCCCGACGAGCTTGGGTTGTTCGTCCGTCGGCATCGATAAGGTGGATTTGCAATCGGGATAGTTGGGGCACGCCAAAAACTTACCGAATTTACTGCTCTTTACCACCATATTTTCTCCGCATTTCGGACAGAGAACGGCGGAAATTTCCTGCTCGCTCTCGCTGATGATATTTTGACATTCGGGATAGTTGGAACACGCCAAATATTTCCCGAATTTTCCCATTCTGCGGAGCATAAAATGTCCGCATTTTCCGCAAACGGTATCCGTCAATTCGTCCCCGTAGCCCGACGCTTTTTTCAAATTCTTTTCGAAATCGGGATAAAAATCCCCGATGACCTTACGCCAATTTACACCGCCCTCTTCAATATCGTCAAGACGCGTTTCCATTCCTGCCGTAAAGCCTACGTCCATAACGTCGGTAAAGCATTTGACGAGCATATCCACCACGTCGTAAGCGATGGGCAACGGACACATATATTTGCCCTCTTTTTTGACGTATTTTTGGGTGAGCTTGGAAATAATCGTAGCGTAGGTAGACGGTCTGCCGATGCCCTTTTCTTCCATCGTTTTGACGAGCGACGCGTCCGTATAACGCTGAGGCGGTTTGGTGAATTTTTGTTCCTTTTTCATCGAAACGAGGTCCAGCTTATCCCCCTCTTTCAAGTCGGGTAAAAGTTTCGCCAAATCGATACCGTCCTCGTCCTCCTCCTTTTTAGAGGCGTCTTGGTATACCGCGGTAAAGCCTGCGAATAAAAGCACCTTTCCGCTTGCTTTGAAAATATATCCGCTGTTATCAATTTCCATTTGCATACTGTTATAGCGCGCCTCCGCCATCTGCGAGGCAAGGAAACGCTCGTATACCAATTTATAAAGCGCGAAATGCTTTCTGTCCAACAACGGTTTCGCTTTCGCAGGCGTCATCTCCAAATCGATAGGACGGATAGCCTCGTGCGCGTCTTGCGCGCCCTTTTTCGAGGCGTAATAGTTGGGTTTTTCGGGCGCGTATTCCTCGCCGTACACCTCGCGGATTTTTTGCAACGCCTTTTCCTGCGCCTCTTTGGAAACGCGGACGGAGTCCGTACGCATATAGGTGATAAACGCGATATGGTCGCCGTTCTCCGTTTCGATACCCTCGTACAAATGCTGAGCGAGCGTCATCGTTTCGGGCGCGGTAAATCCGAGCTTTGTGGACGCGTCCTGTTGCATCGAACTCGTCGTAAACGGCGCGGGCGCGTGCGATTTCGCCACCGTCTTTTTCGTTTTGCTAACGGTAAATTCTCCGTTTTCTATAAGGGCAAGCACCTGTTCCGTTTCCGTAGCGGAGGAGGGTTTGTACTTTTTCGTACCCTTCTTTTCAAGCATCGCTTTAAACGCGGAGTATTGACGGGGTTTATCCTGCAATTCCGCCGTTAAATTCCAATATTCTTCGGGTTTGAACGCCGTAATCTCCCGTTCGCGCTCTACCACCAAACGCAGAGCGACGGACTGTACGCGTCCGCCCGAAAGGGTGCGTTTGCCGTTGCTGTTTTTATCCTCGATTTTATGGTTGAGGATTTTAGAAAGCTTGTACCCTACGAGTCTATCCAAAACACGGCGGGCTTGTTGCGCGTCCACGAGGTTGTAATCGATTTGACGGGGCGCTTTGAGCGCTTGTTCGATAGCGCGTTGCGAAACCTCGTTAAATTCGATACGGTTTTGTCCCTGTTCGTCCAAGCCGAGCACCGTTTGCAAATGCCAAGCAATCGCCTCGCCCTCACGGTCAGGGTCGGTTGCCAAATAAACTCTGTCCGCCTTTTTGGTGGCGTCTGTCAAACGGCGGATAACCTCTTCTTTCCCTTCCGAATTGACGTAGCGCGGTTCGAAATTGTTATTGACGTCCACGCCGAGGGTGTGTACGGGCAAATCGCGGATATGTCCTGCGGACGCGTCTACGCGATATTTGCCTTTGAGGTATTTGGAAATGGTTTTTGCCTTGGAAGGCGACTCTACGATAATTAAATCCATATATACTTCCTTTAAACTACTAAAAATTTTTTTTACTTGATTAAAAAACGGTTATTCTTTACACGGGCGCGTACCTGTTTCCGCCCAGCGATACCACCAAACCTTTTACTTCCAAAGCGGAAAGCAACGCTTTCGCTTTGAATACAGGGATTCCCGATAAATCGCCCAACTCGCTAATATGCGCCTCCCCTTTTTCACGCAAAATATCCAAAACTTTTCGTTCGTCTTGCGTGAGGTTTACCCGTTTTTCCCGTTTCTCGAAAGACAGGCCGAAGCGTTTGAAAATATCCTCCGCGCTCTCCGTTAAATATCCGCCCGCTTTGATAACGGCGTTACAGCCGACGCCTGCGTGCGCGTTCGGCGGGTACGGAAAGGCGAACACGGGCTTTTTCAGTTTATACGCGTACCGCGCCGTAATCAACGCACCGCTCTTTTGCCCTGCGCCCGTCACCAAAACCCCTTCGCTCAAAAACGCCAACAATTTGTTGCGGTATTCGTAAGAAAAGGCTCTCACGCCCACCTCGTAAGCGTGCGGAGAAAGCAACAATCCGCCCGCTTGCACCGCTTTTTCCAAAAGCGTTAAATTGCTTTGCGGTAACGCCGAAAATCCGCCCGCAAGCAGACAAATAATTTTTCCGCCGCCCAAAATTGCGCCCTCTATCGCCGACGAATCGCCTCCGTCCGCAACGCCCGTGACCACGGCGAACGCTTGCGTTATTTCCTTGGCTATTTCCGCGCCGAGTTTTAAGGCGGTCGCTATCGTCGTACGCGACCCGACGATTGCAAATTTTTCTTCCTTTAAAAGCTTGGTGTTCCCGATAGCGTACAGCGTTTTGGGTTTATCGGGTAAATTTTCCCATTCTTTGGGGTATAATGCGTCGCCGACTTCTATCGCGACGATATTTTTCTTGTCCGTTATATACATACGCTATTTTAATCTATTTCTTGCATCGTCGCGCCGTAAGTACGGTAGGAAATCGCCTCGTATAAATGTTCGGGTTCGATGCTTTCCGAAAGCGCCAAATCGGCAATCGTGCGCGCTACTTTTAAAATACGCGACCGCGCGCGAGCGGATAAGCGTAAATTTTCAAACGCCTCTTTTAAAATTCGTTCACATTCCGCGCTTAATTTGCAATAGACGCGCGTTTCCTTTTCGCCCATTTCCGCGTTGGTTTTCACCGCGCTTTGGCGATACCGTTCGCGCTGGATTTTCCGCGCCTCGTCCGCGCGCGCTTTTACCTCGCTACTCGATTCCTCTTTCGTTTCCGAAATAAGCGCGTCGTATTCTACCCCGTCCACTTCCACTTGAATGTCGATTCTATCCAAAAGCGGACCGGAGATTTTCGCGCGGTATTTACGAATATCGTTAGGCGTGCAAGTACAACGGCGTTTTTTACTGCCGTAGTGACCGCAAGGACAGGGGTTCATACTCGCGCAAAGCATAAACGACGCGGGATAAGTAACCGTTCCGCCCGAACGGGATATGGTGATAACGCCGTCCTCCAAGGGTTGGCGCAACGATTCCAACGCCGAGCGTTTATATTCGGGCAATTCGTCCAAAAACAGCACGCCACCGTGGGCAAGGCTAATTTCGCCGGGGTGTACCGCCGTATTTCCGCCACCGCAAAGGGACACGGTCGTCGCCGTATGGTGCGGACTGCGGAAGGGACGCGTACTGACGATTCCCTCTTCGCCGAGCGTACCTGCTACCGAATGGATTTTGGTAATTTGCAACGCCTCGTCAAAATTCATATCGGGCAAAACGGAGGGAATGGAACGCGCCAACATCGTTTTACCGCTACCGGGAGGCCCGACGAATAAAATATTATGTCCGCCTGCAACGGCAACTTCCAACGCGCGTTTTGCCGTCGGCTGACCTTTGACGAACGCCAAATCGTAATGACTATCCTGCGTTTTTTGCGCCAAGGAAAAATCGGCGGTGGATAACGCGGGCAACGGCGCAAACCCCGATAAATGGTCCACCACCTCGCGGAGCGTCTTTGCCGTATACACCTCGACGCCTTGAATGTAGCCCGCCTCTTTGGCGTTCCCGTAAGGCACGACGAATTTTTTCCAACCCTTATCCCTTGCGGAGATAAGCGCGGGCAACACGCCCGTCACGGGGCGCAACTCTCCGTTCAAGGCAAGCTCGCCCAAAAAGACGTACTCCTCCGCCTCCGCCTGCAATTCCCCGTACGCCGTCAAAATGCTTACGGCTACGGGCAAGTCGAACGCCGAGCCGATTTTCTTTACGTACGCAGGCGCAAGATTTACGGTAATTTTATGCGCAGGGAAATTCAATCCGCTGTTTTTCACGGCGCTACGGACGCGTTCTTTGGATTCTTTCACGGCGGTATCGGGCAAACCGACGAGTTCGTAAGAAGGCAAGCCTTTGCTTACGTCCGCCTCTACCGTCACCTCTACGCCTTCCAATCCCGACAACGCGTAGCTGTATACTCTTGCAATCATTGGTAAATCCTCCCTCAAAAAAAGACAGCTTTCTTCCTTATATATGTCTTTCCTTTCTATTGTACCCTAAATCACGAAAAAAGTAAACGATTTTCAAGCAAATTTTTTAAGAAAAAAAACAAGTCCGCCGTTGACTTTGGGCGAACTTGCTTTTTCGGAAATTTTTCCGACCTTTTTCCGTTTAGATTTTTTCCTTAACTTTAGCCGCTTTACCGGTAAGCTTGCGCAGATAATAAAGCTTCGCTCTTCTAACCTTACCGCGTCTTACAACCGTGATATGCGCGATTTTCGGGGAATGAAGAGGATAGGTTTTTTCTACGCCTACGCCATAGGAAATGTGGCGTACGGTGAACGTTTCGGAAATACCGCCGTTCTTCTTTGCGATAACGACGCCTTCGAAGTTTTGCACTCTTTCCTTACCGCCTTCGATAATTTTATAGCCGACCTTAACCGTGTCGCCTACTTCGAAGGAAGGAACTTCGCTCTTCATATTTTCCGCGTCGATTGCTTGAATAATTCCTTTCATTTTAGACTTTACCTCCGTTATTTACGAAACGCTCGTAACCCGCTGTGAGATTCCTCATCGCACCCAAAAAAGGCAGAGGAGCGCTCGAAGTCGGTATCTATTATATACGATTGTAAAAAGTTTGGCAAGCGTTTTTGACGGATTTTTGCATATTTTTTTATTTTTTTCCTTTCTTTTTTAAAATCCTCCAACGGGTTTTTCCTTGACATACGCGCGCCTTTTTCTTATAATAGTACTGTTATTATTTTTTACGGAGGTATTTTTATGGAATATCTTTTAGAAGGACTTGAAGCCGTCGCTCAAAACCCGAAAATGATTGCTATGTGGATTATCGGCGGTATTCTTATCTTCCTCGCAATAAAAAAGGATATGGAGCCTGCCTTGCTTTTACCGATGGGATTCGGCGCGATTTTGGTCAATCTTCCCCTCTCGCCCGTCATCAGAGAGAACGGTATTATCCATTCCCTTTTCCAAGTCGGCATTTCCGCAAGCGAGGCGATGCCTTTACTGCTCTTTATCGGTATCGGGTGTATGATAGACTTCGGTCCGCTCCTTTCTAACCCCAAACTCTTTATTTTGGGCGGAGCGGCGCAACTGGGTATTTTTATCACCGTCATTTTCGCCGTAATGATAGGTTTTCCGCTCGACGCGGCGTCCTCTATCGGTATTATCGGCGCGGCGGACGGACCTACGGCTATCCACGTAGCCAACACTTTGCTTGGCGGAGGCAATCCGTTCAACTCTCTTATCGGACCGATTACCGTCGTTGCGTATTCGTATATGGCGCTCGTGCCTATCGTGCAACCTACCGTTATGAAAGCTTGTACGACCAAGAAAGAACGCTTGATTAAGATGAAATACAACGCCAAACAGGTTTCCCGTTTGATGCGGATATTGTTCCCTATCATCGTTACCATCGTATCGGGCTTGATTGCCCCGGAATCCATCTCCCTCGTCGGAATGTTGATGTTCGGTAACTTACTTAGAGAATGTGGTGTTTTAAAATCCCTTTCCGAAACGGCGCAAACGACCTTTTCGAACATTATCACTTTGCTTTTGGGTATCACCATTTCCTTCCAAATGCAAGCGGACGCGTTTATCTCTATCAACACTTTAATTATTATGGCGCTCGGGCTTTTCGCGTTCGTCTTCGATACGATAGGCGGTGTGCTTTGCGCGAAGATTATGAATTTGTTCTGCAAGGAAAAAATCAATCCGCTCATCGGCGCGGCGGGCATTTCGGCATTCCCGATGGCGGCGCGCGTCGTGGAAAAGGTAGGGATTAAAGAAGACCCGTCCAATCACTTATTGATGCACGCAGTCGGCGCAAACGTTTCAGGGCAAATTGCCTCGGCTATCGTCGGCGGATTAATTATCGGTTTGGTATTATAAGGAGGAAAAGAAAAAAATGTTGTATACGCTACTTGCCCTTTTTGAAGGGCTTACCCCGATGAACGGTGAAAACCTTATCGCCTCGCTTCATATTTTATGGAAAGGCTTACTTGCCATTTTTATCGTTATCGCGCTGATTATTATTGCCGTAAAACTTTGCTCGTATTGTATTGCAAAATGCGCGCAAATCAAGCAACGCATGCAAGAAAACGCGTCGGAAAACGATACGGACGCCACGGAAAATTGACGGCGTAAACGGGTATGACGAATTTTTTAATTAGACTTTTTATTGGTAAAAACAACGACGCAACGGATAGCAAAACGCGGGGCAAATACGCCTCACTTGCAGGATTTACGGGTATCGTGGTAAATCTGCTTTTGTTTGCGTTAAAACTCTCTTTGGGTATTTTATCCGCCTCCGTCGCCATCGTCGCGGACGCGTTTAATAATATTTCGGACGCAGGCTCGGCAATCGTTACGCTCATCGGTTTCCGCTTGGCGAGCAAGCCCGTCGACAAGGAACACCCCTTAGGTCACGGCAGATTGGAGTATATTTCAGGCTTTATCGTGGACGCGTTGATTATTCTCGTCGGGTTTGAACTTTTCAAAACCTCCCTCGATAAAATTATCCACCCTGCCCTTCCGACGGTGGGCAATATCACGATGATACTTCTTATCGTCGCTATTTTGGTAAAGGCTTGGCTTTTCTTTTTCTACCGTAAAATCGGGAACTTGATTTGCTCCGCGCCCATTAAAGCCTCCGCCGCCGATTCCCTCACCGACGTGATTGCCACGACGCTCGTTTTCCTTTCGGCGCTTATCGCAAAAACTTGGGGCGTAGGCATCGACGGCTGGGCAGGTATCGCCGTCGCGGTATTTATCCTATACACGGGCGTGAAATCGGCGAAAGAAACGATTGACTTGCTCCTCGGCACGCCACCCGATAAACAATTTATTCAAAGTATTTACGAATTTTGCGCGGACTATAAAAAAATCGTGGGAATCCACGACGTTATGGTACACGATTACGGACCGGGCAGACAAATCGTGTCCTTTCACGCGGAAGTGCCCTCTCATTCGGACATCAACGCCGCGCACGAGGAAGTGGATAAGCTCGAACGGGATATGCACGAAAAATTCGGGTGTATCGTCACCATTCACCTCGACCCCGTCGTGGTAGACGACCCGCTCGTAGACGAGTTGCGCGCTTTGGCAAGTTCTTGCGCGAGGGAAGTGCATCAAGAGTTCACCATTCACGATTTCCGTATCACCAAAGGCGAGCAAACTTATAATTTAATTTTTGATTTGGTAATGCCCGCCGATTGTACGCTTTGCCCTGCGGACGCGGAAAAGGCGGTGGCGGATACTATCCGTTTGAAAAACCCCAACTGTTTTTGCGTCATTCGCGCCGAATACCCCTTCGTATAACTTTAAAAAAATTCGCTCCGTTGCAAACGCAACGGAGCTGTTTTTTTTCGTCACAAATATTCCTTCCATTTCTTTTCAAACTGTTCTTCCGCGGTGAGCATTTCCTCCAAAAGCGCGTAAATTTCTTTGTCCCCGTCGGGGTCGAGTTCGCTCGCGGAAGTGCGGAGGGAGGTGTTGCCCATAACCGTTCCTTGTACCATCATATCCGCAATATGCGCGCGGGAATTGTCCGTAAGCGTATTCATTTTTATAGACCCCCACATCATCGCTTTTTTGAAGGGGTTGGGTTCTTTGAGTTCGATATTTTTGTCCTTGGCGAGCACAGAGGCTTTGGAGGAAAATTCCTCGTAGCGTTCGTGTTGCGTTAAAAGTTCGTTTTTAATCTCCTCGTCCTCTACCTGCGGTAAAATATTGGAAATGGATTGCAAAGCAAGTTGCGCGTTGCGGTAAATTTCCGCCAAAATTTCTTCGGATTTTTTGTTTTTTTGATTTTCCATAGCGGTCACCCTCCTTTTCTATTCAGTTTTCCCCTTTTTCTTGCTTTCATACGAAAGAAAAGCGAAAAATTTTATAAAATATAAGCAAAAACGCTTGACGGTAAGACTTGAAATATGATATAGTAATATCCGAGCCGATAGAAACGGGCTTTTTTAAGTCGCTTAATTTTCGGATTTTTTTCGAAAACGAGGCGCGCCTTGGTGATTCTTCGAGACTGGAAAGAGGAGGTAAAAAACTTTATGTACGCTATTATCGACAACGGCAATAAGCAATACAAAGTATCGGAAGGCGACGTTATCCGCGTAGAAAAACTCACGGCAAACGAAGGCGACACGGTATCTTTCGCGGTGCTTATGGTTGCAGACGAAAACGGTATCAAAGCGGGCGCGGAAGTTGCGTCGGCGAAAGTTACCGCTACGGTTGTAAAGCAAGACAAAGCCAAGAAAATTATCGTTTTCAAGTACAAAGCAAAGAAGAACGAGCGTAAAAAGCAGGGTCACAGACAACCCTTCACGGCAGTTAAAGTAGAAAAAATCGAACTTTAATCCGCGCGCTACCCCAATCTTGCGTACTTTCGCAAGTGAAAATCTAAAATTAAGGAGAAAGAAAAATGATTTTTATTCGTTTATTCGCTCATAAGAAAGGTACCGGTTCTTCCCACAACGGTAGAGATAGCGAGGCGAAACGCCTTGGCACGAAGCGTAGCGACGGTCAATCCGTTCTCGCAGGTAACATTCTCGTCCGTCAAAGAGGTACGAAAATTCATCCCGGCACGAACGTTGGTATCGGTAAAGACGACACCTTGTTCGCGCTCGTAGACGGTATCGTTCGTTACGAAAGAATGGGCAAAGACAAGAAAAAAGCAAGCGTATATCCCGTAGCGGACGCGCAATAAGCCAAAATGAAACAAAAGAAATAGGAATGGTACGCAACCGCGTAAAATTCCTATTTTTATTATATTTTAGGAAGAAAAAGATGAAAAAAATTATCGCAAAGAAAAACCCGATTATCCCCCGTATGGGCGTTTGTGACCCCCACGTGCATATTTTTCAAAACAAAGCGTATATGTACGCCTCGCACGACTACGAGCCCGGACGCTACGCCTTCCGTATGGACGATTGGCAAATTTGGTCCTCGCCCGACCTTGTGGAATGGACGCTGGAACAAGTCGTACGCCCCGAAGATTTTTACATAGGTCCTTGCAATCATTGTTGGGCGGTAGATTGCGCCGAGCGCAACGGCAAATACTATTACTATTATTCGGAAGGAAGTAAAAGAACGGGCGTTGCCGTAAGCGATACCCCTTACGGTCCTTTTAAAGACCCGCTGGGAAAACCGCTTTTGGACGGTACGCTCACCCCTACGCGCGAATACGACCCCTGCGTTTTTAAGGACGACGACGGAGAGTGCTATTTAGTATTCGGCGGACCTTCCTGGGCGTACGGAGAGGGTTGCGGTTATTTTATCGCAAGATTGAACGAGGATATGATTTCGCTTGCCGAACAACCCCGTCGTATTGAACTCAACCATATGGGCGACGATAAAGCGTCGTTGAATAAATTTAACGGAAAATACTATTTAAGCTACGGCGGATTTTACGCAATTTCCGACTGCGTATACGGTCCGTATACTTTTATGGGGCATACGGGCGCGAGCATTGACCACACGAGCTATTTTGAATGGAACAACCAACTTTTCCACGCGATTACCATAGAAGATTCTTTCGGGTATTACCGTTCGGCGGGCTTGTGCTACGTGCATATACGCAAAAACGGCGAACTCGTCGTTGACCCGATGATTGTCGAATACGGCGTGGGACAGTACGATTCCGATTGGAATCACATTGAAGCCGAGTGGTATATGAAAGGCGTCAACGTATGGAAGGAAGAAAACGTGGAAATACCGGGATTTTCCGTTGCGTGCGAAAAAGAAGCCTCCCTTTTCTTCCCGAAAATCCGTGGATTATCCGATAAAGTCGGCGTAATGCTCGTAGGCGAATTTTTGGAAAAGGGCGGTGTTTTGGAGGTGCGTTTGCAAGATGAAAACGGTCCGTTGCTTGCAAGTGCAGAAGTCGCAAGAAAGAATTTCCCCACCTTCCAAAAGAAATTCGTGCCGTTGCACTTTGATAAGCCGTTGCCCGACGTGGCGGATATTTGTATCGTAATGCGTCCGAACGAAGGCTCGAAAATGATACTCGATTATTTTTATTTCGTTGCAGAACCGATAGAAAACCCGTAAAATTTCGTATAACTACTTGACAACTTTCATAAAAACGCGTACAATAAATGATAGAAAGGCTACTATGACAGAGCCTATAAAAAATAAGGAGTTGCTGTATGAATATTTGGCATGACATTTCCGCCGAACGCATTTCGGCAAAACAATTTGAAGCCTTTATTGAAATTCCTAAAGGTTGTAAAGCAAAATACGAATTGGATAAGGACACGGGTTTACTTAGATTGGACCGCGTTTTGTATACCTCTACGGTGTACCCTGCCAATTACGGATTTATTCCGCGTACGCTTGCGGAGGATAACGACCCCCTCGACGTGCTTGTTTTATGCGGGGAAACCATTTACCCCACTACGCTCGTCACCTGTTATCCAATCGGCGTTATCAAGATGATAGACGGCGGGTCGTTGGACGAGAAAATTATTGCCGTTCCCGTACAAGACCCTACTTATAAGGATTATTACGATATTCAAGAACTCCCCAAACACATCTTTGAAGAAATGATGCACTTTTTCGAAGTCTATAAATCGTTAGAACACAAACATACGACGGTCAAAGAAATTTGCCACCGCGACGAGGCGATGGACATCATCAAAAAATGCATCAAAGCGTACGAAAACGCGTTTAAAAAATAGGCTATGTCACAGAGAATGGTTGATTAACAAAAAATTTATTTTTCTGTGTTTTTACAAGAAAAATGCAAGAAAGACAAATATTTTGTGAGCGCGCGTACTTGACTTGTACGAAAGCGAGCAAAATACGAAGTATTTCGTAGGATTTTTCCGTAAAAAATCAACCAAGTGATGTGACAGAGCCAAAAAATAATATAACGACCCAAAAATTTAGCCCGTTTGCCAAAAGCAAACGGGCTTTTGCTTTTGGCAAACGGGCTTTTGCTTTACGATTCCGCCAAGGATACGGAAATTTCTTTATCCTGCAGGGTATACAAATCAAACTCCGTATCAATGTCAAATTCCTCCCCTGCCTCAAAGGCGGCAAGTTTGGACACGGATACCTCGTACGCCGTCATAATTTTGCTTTCCGATTCGGATAATTTCTTTTGGTATTCCCTGCTTTGTATCCGCCCCGAAACGGCGATTCTGTCCCCAACGCCTAAATTTTTGACAAACCGCGCGTTCCGTCCCCACGCAATACAAGGTATATAATCGGATTTATTATAAGCCCGATTGACGGCTATCAACACGTCGGCAATTTCCCGATTAAAGGGGGTCGTTCTATACACGGGCGGTTTACAAATATATCCGCTAAGAAGAATACCGTTCGGGTTTTTGCTCGGCAATTCCTCTAATAATTCGCGTACGAACACGGTGAGCATCAACCGCGATTTTCCGTTTTCGATTTTGTTGTAACTTCTAAACTGCCCCAGCGCGCAAAGCGTTTTCCCCTTGCAAAGTTCTCCGCCTTGGATAAGCCGTTCGGAGAGCGTGACGGGCAAAATATCCGCCTGCCCTGAAAGGCGCATCACCTTCACGAAGAACTCGTAAAAGCCTTCGCCGTATACCTCGTGCGAAAAGGTCGCGTCGCTGACGATTTCGCCTTGCAAGTAAACTCTGTTGTTTTTTTCCGTAACGTAATTCATTTTTTTACCTCCAGTCGTAATATGTAAAAAATTTTTTAATCGTTTATCGTTTGCGCTCCGACACGGTCGGCGAGGAACGCTTACGCGTTGGTTGCGCAACCTACGGTTGCTTGTTAGAAGGCTTTGTTTTTGCGAGGGCTCTGCCCTCAACCTCCCGCAAGGGAATAATTCCCTTGACCTTTTGCTTTGGGTTTCCGTGCGCCGACAAGGTCGGCAAGGAACGCTTACGCGTTGGTTGCGCAACCTGCGGTTGCTTGTTGGAAGGCTTTGTTTTTGCGAGGGCTCTGCCCTCAACCTCCCGCAAGGGAATAATTCCCTTGACCTTTAATCTTGGGTTTTCGTTTGCCGACACGGTCGGCAAGGAACGCTTGCGCGTTGGTTGCGCAACCTACGGTTGCTTGTTAGAAGGCTTTGTTTTTGCGAGGGCTCTGCCCTCAACCTCCCGCAAGGGAATAATTCCCTTGACCTTTTGACTTGCGCCGACAAGGTCGTCAAGAAAGTTTCCGCTGTTTTCCCGTGGCGTCTATCGTGTAATTTTCTTTATAGATAAGTTCGCCGATAGGCACGAATTCGTATCCGCGGTTTTTTAGCGTGGAAAACACCATCGGGAGCGCTTCCGCCGTATGCAAACCGTTGTTATGGCATAAAATAATCGAACCGTTCTTTGCGCCGTTGACGATGCGGAGCGCAATCTCCGTTCCCGATAAATTTTTCCAATCGAGCGAATCGACGTCCCATTGTATCGTATACAGTCCGAGTTCTTTCGCCGTATCAATCAATTCGTTATCGTAATCCCCGTACGGCGCGCGGAAAAGGGTGGGTTTTTGACCCGTCGTTTTTTCTATTGCGTCGCAAGAGGTGGTCAACTCGTCCTTTATTTGGGTTTTGGAAAGTTTACTCATATACGAGTGCGTACGGCTGTGCGTACCGAGTTCGTGCCCTGCGCGTACGATTTTTTCGGCGTATTCGGGGTGTTTTTCCACCCAAAACTCAACGGCGAAAAAGGTACAGCGCACGTCGTTTTTTTGCATAATATCCAAAAGTTTATCGGTATATTCCACGCCCCAAGCGCAATCAAAGCTAATCGCCAGCTTTTTTTCCTCTATATCCACCGAATAAATAGGTAAACTACGGCGGGTAGCGCTTGCCTCAACGCTTGCGTTATTTTTCCAAACGAGATAGGCAGGTATGGAAACAATCATAATAAGCGCCGATAAAACAGTCGAAAAAACCGCGCCGACGGTAAGCCCCGTTTTTGGGTTTTGGCGTTTTGCTTTTTTCATACGGCTTCTCCATCATACAAGATTTCCACTTGAAAAATTTGAAAGGTTTTGTCGTAAACGGCGTATTTTTGTCAAAAACTCCTTTCACAAAAAATTTTTCGCGTGAATAGTTTATCGTATGCGGAAAAAAAGGGAGATATGTCTATATCGCGTTAGAGTTTTTTTTGCTCAAAAGCGCGCAAACGGTTTACTTTTACCGCGTATTGTTGTATAATACCCGTATGAGAATTTGGGCAAAACTTATGACGGACGGCAGAATCCGCAAACAATTCGTATATGAAAACAAAGAACGGCTTACCTATTCGCATTTTTTCGATTACTTAACGGACATTTGCAAAGAGTTGGACGTTCCGACCCCCGTTTTGACGAAAACGCATATTTTTAATTTCGCAAAATTCAATCACGTGAAATTTATCGCGCGCGATTTCGTCGAATCGCTTGACTACGATTATTTATTTTTGGAAAATTTACTCTGATTTAAAAAGGAGAATATGGCTATGACCACGCTTGAACAAAACGTTTTACAACTACTTACCGACGACGCGCGTCTTACCGTGAAAAAAATCTCGGCGATGCTTTCCGTCGACGAGGATAGCGTACAATCGGCTATCCGTACTATGGAAGAAAACGGTATTATCGTGAAATATACCGCCATCGTCAACGGTGAAAAAACGGACGATTCCCTCGTTTCCGCGCTCATCGAAGTAAAAGTAACCCCCAAAAAGAAGGAGGGCTTTGACGGTATCGCTATGGCAATCGCTAGTTTCCCCGAAGTAAAATCGGTATACCTTATGAGCGGTGCGTACGACCTTGCCGTCTTTATTGAAGACCGTTCCTTGCAACAGGTGGCGCGTTTCGTTTCCGAACGGATTTCTACCTTCGACGGCGTTATCTCCACGGCAACGCATTTCATTTTGAAAAAATACAAAATCGAAGGCGTTACCACTCAAAAGGCGGACGCGGATTACCGTTTATCCATTCAGGCGTAACGCGTTCAACGCATACCTGCTACCACCCTTTTATCAATTAGGTATAAAATTATGAGAGATTTTGTCAATCAAAAATCTAAGCTCCTGCCACCGAGCGGTATCCGTAAATTTTTCGATATCGTCCGCGAAACGGAGGGCGCGATTTCCCTCGGCGTGGGCGAACCCGATTTCGTAACGCCTTGGAAGGTGCGTTCGGCGGCAATCACTTCTTTGCAACGCGGTTACACGCAATACACGGGCAACCGCGGTTTGCCCGCGCTTTTGGAGCTGATTTCCCGCTATCTTTTGGAGCGGTTTTCCTTGCAGTTCGACCCCAAACACATTCTCGTGACGGTAGGCGGAAGCGAAGCCATCGACCTTGCGCTCCGCGCCTGCGTAGAGATAGGCGACGAGATACTCATTCCCGACCCCGCCTACGTGTCCTATTCCCCTCTCGTTACGCTTGCCGGTGGCGTACCCGTTCCCGTTAAGTGCCGAGAAGAAGACGCTTTCGCGTTGACGCCCGATTTATTGGAAGGGGCTATCACGCCCAAAACCAAGGCGATTATTCTCACCTATCCCAACAACCCCACGGGCGCGATTATGACGAAAGAACAGCTTGAAGGGATTGCCAAGGTCATCGTCAAACACGACTTGCTCGTACTTTCCGATGAAATTTACGCAGAACTTACCTACGGAAGAAAACATATAAGCATCGCCTCGCTTGCGGGTATGCAAGAACGAACGGTGTATATCGGCGGTTTTTCCAAAGCGTTTGCCATGACGGGTTGGCGACTTGGATTCGTTTGCGCGCCCCCCGCTATCGACGACGCGATGTTCAAAATTCATCAATACGGTATTATGTGCGCGCCGATAACCTCGCAATACGCGGGTATCGAGGCGCTTAAAGACGGCTTGTCCGACGGGTTTGCGCTCGTCGAAGAAATGCGCGATTCCTACGATAAACGCCGTAAATTCGTTTTACATTCCTTGGGCGAAATTGGGTTGAGCTGTTTTGAACCGCAAGGCGCGTTTTACGCCTTCCCGTCCGTGAAAAGCACGCGCTTAAACGGCGAGGCGTTTGCCGAGCGGTTGTTAAAAGAACAAAAAGTAGCGATGGTACCGGGTAACGCGTTTGGGAAATTCGGTGAAAACAACGTGCGTATTTCTTACGCGACGGGGTTAAACGCCTTATCCGAAGCGTTTGCGCGGACGGCGAAATTTATTGCGTCGCTCGACAAATAATCGCAAAAAAATCCCCCCTTTTTCGTAAAAAAACCGAAATTGGGGTGAAATTCTATGCAAACGGCGTAAAAAGCATTGACAACGCCAAGAAAATAGGATATAATTATATTTAGAAATGAACGCCGTGACCTTTGCAAAAATGGCAAAGGGTCACGGTGGGTTTTTTAGCGTTCGGTCAAGCGGGCGGTTTTTTTCGTATTTTTTCGGAGATAAGGGTTCGCTTTGAAAGAAATACCGTAAGCAAAAACAACGGCTGAACGAAAAGGAGTTTTATGGCAGAACAATATTTGATGACGCAAAAAGGTTACGACGAGGCAAAGGAACGCTTGACCTATTTACAAACGACCAAACGCCAAGAAATCGTCGAACGCATCGCAGAGGCGAGAAGTCACGGCGATTTATCCGAAAACGCCGAATACGACGCGGCGCGTAACGAACAAGCGGCGAACGAAATGGAAATCGAACAACTTGATTACAAATTAAAAAACGCCGTTATCATTGAAGAAACCACCGACACCACCGCCGTGCATATCGGTTCAAAGGTCCGCGTTTACGACGAGGATATGGACGAGGAAGAAACGTACGAAATTACGGGGTCTATGGAGGCAAACGCAAAGGAAAATAAAATCTCCAACGAATCCCCCGTCGGCGCGGCGCTTTTAAAACACGCGGTAGGCGAAACCGTCGTAGTGCACGCTCCAAACGGCGATTATACGCTACTCATCAAAGAAATTTTCTAACCCCAGACGATAAAGAGGTACGAACGAATGGAACAGAATAGAACGAACGCGCCCGAGGGCGTAACGGAAGAAGAACAACTTATCGAGCAAGCGAAAATCCGTCGCGATAAACTTGCTAAGCTCGTTGCGGAAGGAAAAAACCCGTACGAACAGGTAAAATATCCCGTAGACGCGGATTCGCAAACGGTGAAAGACAATTTTGAGGCGTACGAGGGAAAAACGGTTACGATGGCAGGCAGAATGATGTCCCGCCGTATTATGGGTAAGGCGTCCTTTTCGCATATTGCGGACAAAAGCGGGTCTATCCAAATTTACGTAACCCGCCAAGACATTGGCGAGGAAAATTATCTTTCCTATAAAAAAGACTACGACATCGGCGATATTTTCGGTTTTCAAGGTTTCGTATTCAAAACGCAAACGGGCGAAGTGAGCGTACACGTTACCTCCCTTACCCTTTTAACCAAATCGCTTTTGCCGTTGCCTGAAAAATACAACGGTTTGCAAGATAAGGATATGAAATACCGTTTGCGTCATTTGGATTTAATTATGAACAAAGACGTACGCGATACTTTCCGTACCCGTTCTTTAATTTTAAAAGAAATTCGTAATTATTTAGACGCGAGAGGGTATTTGGAAGTAGACACCCCTACCCTTTTGCCTTTGGAAATCGGCGCGGACGCGCGTCCTTTTAAAACGCACCACAACGCTTTGGATATCGATATGTATATGCGTATCGAAACGGAGCTTTTCTTAAAGCGTCTTATCGTCGGCGGTATGGACAAAGTGTACGAAGTGGGCAGAATTTTCAGAAACGAAGGTATGGACGCTTACCACAACCCCGAATTTACCTCTATTGAAATGTACGAGGCGTACAGCGATTATTTCAATATGATGGATTTAATCGAAGATTTGTATAAAACGGTTACCTTAAAGGTGTGCGGAACGCTGGATATTTCTTACCAAGGCACGCAAATCCACATGGGCGATTGGACGAGATTGACGATGGCGGAAGCGGTGAAAAAGTACGCCGGTGTCGATTATAACGATTGGGCAACGGACGAAGACGCGAGAGCGGCGGCAAAAGGCTTAGGCGTAGAACTCGAACACGAAAACGCCACCAAAGGCTGGGTTTTAATCGAACTTTTCGACGCGTTCGTGGAAGACAAACTTATTCAACCCACCGTTATCTACGATTATCCCGTGGAAAATTCCCCCCTTGCAAAACGCAAACCCTCTAACCCCGCGTTCACCGAACGCTTTGAATATTTCATTTGCGGTCACGAATACGGCAACGCGTTCTCGGAATTGAACGACCCTATCGACCAAAAACAGCGTATGGTAAAACAGGTAGAGGCAAAACGCGCCAAGGGCAACAACGACGCGCAGGTGGACGAAGACTTTATCAACGCGCTCGAATACGGCTTACCCCCTACGGGCGGTTTGGGTTTGGGGCTTGACAGATTCGTTATGCTCCTCACCGATAGCGCAACCATTCGGGACGTTATCCTCTTCCCTACGATGAAGCCGAAAAAATAACCCTTCCGCGCGCCGAATTTTCGGCGCGTCTTTTCCCTCGGCGACAACGGGTATCGTTTGTATTTTTATTCAAGTTATACAAAGCATATACAAAATACGCAAATACCTGTACGCCGATAAAGTTTAATTGTATTCGTTTATGCATTTTTAAACGAACGACGAGGTAGAAAAAATGGACGCAAAAATTACAAAACTCCGCCTGCAGAGATTACTTTCCTACGATTGGATAAAAATTATCGCGTCGTGTATTGCGGTTATCTTGGTATGGTCGCTTATTTTCACGATGACGGCGACGGCAATTACCCCTTCGCAACAATTCTCGGTATTCAATTACCAGCATAACGGGATTTTTAGCGATTCTTTTTATGCGCATTTTAGAAAGACTTTTACGGGCGACGTATTTTCTTACGAGGTCATTGAATTGTCGAAAAACGACCTTGCGGAAACGGGTATCGAAAACGCAACACGCGTTACGGAGGCGCGTCTTTCGATAAGCGAAGGCGACGTGATTTTCATTCCGCATATCGACGACCCCGATACGAAAATCGAGTCCGAGCAAGAAAACGAACCGCCCACCTATCAATATAAGCACACGCAAACCTTTTTTAATAATTGGTATTCTTATATTGCCAACGTGGACGAATATTTGCAAAATTTGCAAACCTTTTTGGCGCGCTATTACGAGGGCGATACCTTAAACGAGCAAAAGGTCATTGAAGATTTCGACGCGCGTTGCAAACGCAATAAAGACAAGCGTTTTAGAAAGGCGAAGGACATTGAATCGGGACGAGGCGCGGAGTTAGAACGTATCGAAAAATACCATACCGCTTATAAAGAATTTCAAGGATATTTAGACAGCGGGCTTATCGAGCTCGTGCCTATGGAGGTAAAAACGAAGGAGGGAAAGGTGCTCCGTTCGGGGAATTTTGCCGTTAATCTTTGCCCCGACAAAACGAGAATGGAAAACTTGACGGATATTGCCTACTACGAGATTACCACCGAGGAAGGCAAAAAACAAAGCGCTGAAAATATGTGCGTTATGTTTTTTGATTTTGAAGACGTGGAGGATTCCTTCGAATACGAAAGTTTATTGTACGTGAACGCCGTCATTCGTCACGCGCAAACGCAAGGTTAATCGAATATGAGCACGCCCTTTTTTCATAAACCTACGCGCAAGATTTGTAAAATTTATCAAATGCTCCGCCGTCAAGCAAAGGCAAAGCATTTGTCTTTTCATACCCCCGGTCATAAAAGACGGGGGTTTGATATTACCGAACTGTCCTATTCGGACAATCTTACCTGCCCGACGGGTTGTATCGCGGAGGCGGAACAAGATATTGCCCGTTTACTCGGCGCAAATAGTTCGTATATTTTAACGGACGGTAGCACTTCGGGCGTTTACGCAATGCTCCACGTCGCAAAAACGCAGGGCGTAAAATACCTCGCCGTGGACGACAACGCCCATAAAAGCGTGTATAACGGTTGCGCGCTTTTGGGTATTACGCCGATAGTGTTCCACGTGGAACGCTTTCCTTGCGAGGAAGTAAAACGCGCGGACGGTGTGTTGATAACCTCGCCAAATTATTACGGACAAATCCCCGACCTTCAAGCAATCGGCGCATATTGCAAAGCGGAAGGGAAATTATTTCTCGTCGACGGCGCGCACGGCGGGCATTTGCGGTATGAAAAAACTTTGTACGCAGGCACGCACGCCGATTTATGGGTGGACGGGGTGCATAAAAGCCTGCCCGCACTCACGCAAGGCGCAATCGTATCGGCGAAAACGGAAAAGCTCTCCGCTCTTCTTCAAACCGCCGTGGGCGTGTTCCGCACGACGAGCCCCTCCTATCCGATTATGGCGAGCGTGGAATACGCGGTAAAATATCCGAGGCAAGAAAAATTGGAACGGGCGGTCAAGGAATACGCAACGAAAACGCCCCGCGTGGAATTGCGCGAGGATTGGACGAAAGTTTGCGTTCGTTTTGGCAAAACCGCGTTCGAGGCATTTTCGGAGTTAGAAAAAAGAGGAATTTACGCGGAATTTTGCGACGGCGAAACTGTTTTGTTTTACCTTTCGCCCGCCACGAAAGCGCGCGATTTTTCCAAGCTTGGTCGCGTTTTGGATTGCCTTTTGAAAAAGTACCCGTATATAGAACCCGAACGCATACCTGCCCCCCTGCTTTTGCAAAAATCGGGGGAAACGGAATGGGTGGAATTGTCCCAATCGGCGGGCAAGGTTTGCGCGGAAATTTGCGGATTGTTTCCGCCTTGCACGCCACTTTTACAAAAAGGCGAAGTGATTACGGAAGAAAAAATACGACTTTTGCAAACCGCGCCCAACAAGTTCGGGCTTTGGAAGGGAAAAATTTTGGTATATAAAGAGGAACGCGAGCCATAAAATAGAAGGAGCGTACACTAAATTTGCAAGAAACGGAGTTCTTATGACCTTTTTAGAAATTTTACTGCTTGGCGTAGCGCTTTCGATGGACGCGTGCGCCGTGGCGATGACCAACGGAATGACGCACTCGAAAATGCCGTTTAAGCGCGCGCTTTTAATCGCGTTATTTTTTGGTTTTTTTCAATTTTTAATGCCCCTTATCGGCTTTTTCGTTGCGGGTATCGTCGCCAACGCCTTTTTGCAAGCGTTTGAAAAAATTTCGGCGTGGGTATCTTTCGCGCTCCTTGCCTTTTTGGGCGGAAAAATGATATTCGATTGTATTCTTTCCCATAAAAAAGCGGAGGAAGAGAACGGGTGTTCCTGCCAAGGACCGCTTACCCTTTCCAAGCTTTGTATGCAAGCCATCGCAACCTCGATAGACGCGCTTGCGGTGGGCGTAACTTTACAAATGGCAACGCTTAGCGCGGGCGGTTTGGCGCTCAGCGCGTTGGGCGCAACGGCGGTAATTGGCGTCGTGACCTTCCTTTTGAGCACGATAGCCGTTTATATCGGCAAAGCCGTGGGCAATAAATTGGCGGATAAGGCGAATATTTTCGGCGGTTTGGTGCTTATCGCTATCGGCGTTAAATTGTTGATAGAAGGTCTATTGTAAAAGAAAAGAAATAGCAAAAACTCCTCTAACGCAACCAACGCGTTAAAGGAGTTTTTTTCGTATCGTTTTTTTATGGCTATGTCACAGAGAATGGTTGATTAACAAAAAATCTATTTTTTCTGTGTTTTTACGAGAAAAACGCAAGAAAGACAAGTATTAGGCAAGGGCGCATACGAAACGGTATGTAACCGCGCCTAATACGAAGTATTTCGTAGGATTTTTCACCAAGTGACGTGACAGAGCCTTTTTTATAAAGGAATCCCGAAAAACTCGGATTTTCCGTTTAACAGTTCGCGCACGAGGATATTAGCCACCCACGCACGCCGTTCGTCTATCGTCGCTTTTTTG
Organism: Clostridiales bacterium; assembly: GCA_015069285.1. Lineage (GTDB taxonomy): Bacteria > Bacillota > Clostridia > Christensenellales > Borkfalkiaceae > Scatosoma. Next base: position 44,149 of record SVIX01000004.1, read on the forward strand.
AAAATATGTTTTAAGGTAAACGCGCGGTATTCTTTGGGATACAACGCTTTTAAGGTAGGAAAGCGGAACTCGCCGTTTACGCAAACGACGATATTAATTTCCTTTCCGCCCGAATTTTCCCGCCAATCGAAATAGTTTTTGCCCTTTTGAAAACGGCAAATATACACGCAAGCGCTATCCCCGCCTTTTTGGTAGAAATATTCGAAAGTAAATCCGTTTTCTAAAAACGGAAGGGTAAGTTTTTTTATTTTTTCAGCCGATTGTATTTCGTTCATTTTTTTATATACCTTTTTTTATTGGGTTTTCGTTCGCCGACACGGTCGGCAAGAACGCTTACGCGTTGATTTGCGCAACCTGCGGTTGCTTTTGGGAAGGCTTGTTTTTGCGAGGGCTCCGCCCTCAACCTCCCGCAAGGGAATAACTTCTCGCGCAAGGCAAGGTGAACCTTGCGTTCGGTCACCGTTCGCGCGAACATATGCGCTTAACTCTTTCCCTCGCCCCTACAAAGCATTATCAATGCTTTGCTTAACGGGTAGCTCGTCCTCAACCTTTGACTTGGGTCGCCATTCGCCGACACGGTCGGCAAGAACGCTTACGCGTTGGTTTGCGCAACCTACGGTTGCTTGTCGGAAGGCTTGTTTTTGCGAGGGCTCCGCCCTCAACCTCCCGCAAGGGAATAATTCCCTTGACCCTTTAATCTTGGGTTTCCGTTCGCCGTAAATGCGGAGAAGGGTTGCAGATTTGCGCCGAACACGGAAGGTTCGCCGACGCGACTTTACTTTCCGTAAACGAGCGAGGGTTGCCACAGCGCAACGCTGAAATGCGACGCATATACGCGTTTTACTTGACGCTCTCCCCCATCTCACGCGCTATCCTCATCAAATCCGGACAGTCTTTCACTTCCCCTTTTTCCGATACGCCTCTGCCGTATAAGATGCCCTTTTCGTCGTACCCGTCGATGCACATCGCAAACCCGTGCAGGGAGGCTATCGTCGAATCCATCGTGTCCCGTTCGTCTTCCGCGGAGGTCAAAATATAGTACAGGTCTTTGTTTGCAATCTCCGTCCAACGCGCCACCGTTCGGTCAATCACCGTTTTTAATTGCGCGCACATAGAATAAAAATAAACGGGCGTCGCCAAAACCAATACGTCCGCGTCGATGATTTTTTGTAACACTTCCGCCATATCGTCTTGGAATACGCATTTTCCGCCGTTGTCTTTACAATGGTAACAACCTAAACACGGGGATATTTTCTTTTCACAAACACGGATTTTCTCGACCGCGTTCCCGCTTTTTACCGCGCCTTTGTAAAATTCGTCGCATAAAATATCCGAATTACCGCCCTTTCTCGGACTGCCCGATAAGATAAGTACCTTCTTCATTTCTTGTTCTTTCTCCTCTTTTTTTTCTCGTTATTCGTTTTGAAAGCGTTCGATGATATCCAATAACTCTTCAAAACGGTATAAATCTTCGGGCGCATAGTAGTCTATGTAAATTCTGCCCTTCTTTTCGTTGCCAATCAAGGAAACTTTGGTACGGTACACGAACCGCATCCGCTCCACGAACGCCTTTAACTGCGCCCCCCGCGCTTGCGCCTTCGCCTCGTTCTCCTTTTGCAAAATTTCAGGCGGGGTCAAATACGCCTTCACCGTCCGCTCCATTTCACGCACGTTATACCCGCGTTTTATCGCCTCTTGCGCGAACACGAGCTGTTTTTCTTTGGGAACGCGCACGAGCGTCCTTGCGTGCCCAGCCGAAAGTTTTCCGCTTTCTATTAAGCCGACTACCTCCCCGTCCAGCGTTAAAAGCCGTAAGGTGTTGGCAACGGCAGGTCGGGAAATCCCGATAAGCGAGGCAACGTCGTCTTGCGTGAGCGAAAATTCACTCGTCAACCGTTTCATCAAATACGCCTCGTCCATCGCGCCCAACTTCTCCGTTTTTAAGCGTTCCACGATAGAAAAAATCTCGGCGTTATCGTCCGTAAAACGGTAAATGCGTACCGTCACTTCTTTCAGACCCGAAAATTTAACCGCGTAAAAATCAACGTCCAACGCCAATAACCGAAAACGCCCGTCTTCCTTTTCGTTGACGGCAAATTCGGGCGCGCCGTTGAGCATAAAATACGCGGAGCGCGTTTTCAGCGTTTTTTTGTCCCAATCGGTAAGCGCGCTGTCCGCGTCGATTAACGATACGGGAACGCTTTTTCTTTCGTAAGAAACGTCTAATTTTTTGCGTTTTTTGATGCGTTCCATTTTTATTCCTCGTAAAAACGGGATTGCCCAAAAAGCTATCCCGTTTTTCGTTTTTTTTATTTTTCGGTTTCTTCCGTCCCTTCCTCGTCTACGACGTGTTCCTTGCTCGGTTTGGTTACGCTCGCAAACGGGTTGCTTTGGTGCTCGCCCTCGCGTTCGTCCATAAACGCAACGACTTGTTTATAGTCCGCGCCCTTCATAAGCATCGCCACTTCTTCGGTGTAGATGGTTTCCTTTTCCACCAATACGCGCGACATATTATCTAAGATAGAACGGTTTTCCTTCAACAGCTTGGTAGCGCGTTTGTGCGCCTCGGTGATTAACCGACGAATTTCCTCGTCAATCGCCGCCGCCGTTTCCTGCGAGTATCCGCCACGGCTTTGGTTGCCGTATTCCATACCCATAAACACGGGTTGGTCGCTATCGTACGCCACAAGACCGAGTTTCTCGCTCATACCCCATTGGGTTACCATTCTGCGCGCAATCTCGGACACGTGTTGTAAATCGGCGCTCGCGCCCGTCGTTACGTCTTGGATAACGAGCTCTTCCGCCACCCGTCCGCCGAGCGACATACAAATATTATCCACGAGCTTGTTATACGAAACGTCGTTGTCATCCGTTTCAGGACGGGTCATCGTATACCCCGCCGCGCGACCTCTGGGGATAATGGAAACTTCGTGTACGGGGTCACAATGCTTGCACAAACAAGCGAGTACCGCGTGACCCGCTTCGTGGTACGCCGTACAGCGTTTATCCGATTCCGTAACGACCCTGCTCTTCTTTTGCGGACCCATCAATACTTTATTGATACCGTCGTAAAGCTCTAAATTCCCAATCGTGCGTTTGCCTGCGCGCGCCGCCAAAATAGCCGCCTCGTTCAAAAGGTTGGCAAGCTCCGCGCCCGAAAATCCCGCCGTAATCCGCGCTACCGTCTTGAAATTGACGTCGGGGGACATCGGTTTGTTTCTCGCGTGGACTTTGAGGATTTGTTCACGACCTTTTACGTCGGGCAAGTTGACGTTGATTTGTCTGTCGAATCTACCCGGACGGAGAAGGGCGGGGTCTAAAATATCCGCGCGGTTGGTCGCCGCCATTACGATAATCCCGTCGTTGCTTTCAAAACCGTCCATTTGCACGAGAATTTGGTTGAGGGTCTGTTCTCTTTCGTCGTGACCGCCACCAAGCCCCGCGCCACGTCTACGCCCTACGGCGTCTATTTCGTCGATGAAGATGATACACGGTTGATTTTTCTTCGCCATATCGAACAAATCGCGCACGCGTTTCGCGCCTACGCCCACGTACATTTCAACGAAATCCGAACCGGAAACGGAGAAGAACGGCACGCCCGCCTCGCCCGCTACCGCTTTGGCAAACAAAGTTTTACCCGTGCCCGGAGGGCCTACCAAAAGTACGCCCGAAGGGATACGCGCGCCGAGCGAGGAAAACTTTTTAGGGCTTTTCAAGAACTCTACCACTTCGGCAAGCTCTTCCTTTTCCTCTTCCGCGCCCGCAACGTCCGAAAAACGCACCTTCAAGCCGTTTTGTACGTTGGTTTTTTGCTTGTTCATTCCCATCGACGGACCACCGCTACCCGCCGCGCTACGCATAATCAGCCAGAACATCACGGCAACGAGCACCACGCCGAGTAAGGGAATTAAGCTGGAGATAAAGCTCCCTGCGTTGGGGTCGGCAAATACGAGGTCGAACCCAAGCTTATCAAAGGGCAGTCTATTGCCGTCCGCGTCTACGAACCCTATATCGGTAAGCCAGTTAGAAAAATCGGCATAGCCGTAAATCCCCGGACCGCCTTCGCAGTTTATCTTCGTACCGTTTTCCAAGACCACCTGCCATACGTAACCGTCTACGTAAACGGCTCTCACGTCTTCCGTTTGAATGATGGACAATAAATCGGTATACGACACCGTATTGGCGGAATTGATAATATTACCGATAAAAACGCCCACGACGCCGATAAGCACGACGGCTACTATTATCCATATAATCGTTTTGGACTTCTTGTTCAAAATGTTTTCTCCTTTCACGGGGCGCGTTCGTCCGTTTTTCTATCCCGTGCAATACCTATTTATACCCCGCTCTTTCGCGGAATAAACGCGTTCTTTCGCAATTTACCCTACTATTTTAGCATATAAACAAAGCTTTTTCAAGCGTTTCCGTAACGATTTTTAAATATTTAATAAACTATCACCAATTTTACACAAAATAAAACCGCCGATTTCGTCGAATTTTTGTTTTCTTGTTTTACAAAAACCGTAAAAAAATTTGGCTCTGTCACAGAGAATGGTTGATTAACAAAAAATCTATTTTTGTGTGTTTTTACGAGAAAAATACAAGAAAGACAAGTATTAGGCAAGGGCGCATACGAAACGGTATGTAACCGCGCCGAATACGAAGTATTTCGTAGGATTTTTGCGTTTTACGAGAAAAATACAAGAAAGACAAATATTTTGTGAGCGCGCGTACTTGACTTGTACGAAAGCGAGCAAAATACGCAGTATTTCGTAGGATTTTTCCGTAAAAAATCAACCAAGTGACGGGACAGAGCCTAAAATTTTTTCATAACCTATTGACAAGGCGCATAAAATATGCTATACTCAACCCAAGAAACGCCCGATACGGGCGGTAACAAAAGGAGAAAAAACTATGAAAAAAATTATTAGTACGGTTTTAGCGTTTGCCTTTATCGGCGCGACCGCGCTTACGGCGGTTGGTTGTAAAAAAGAAGAAACGACCCAAATTAGCAAAACGGAATACTTAAAAACGCTTGAAAAGGCGATGAGCAGTTTCCTTGGCGCGCATACCATCGGCGACGACGATTGGGCTACTGCGGAAGAAAATTACAAAGCGACCAATTACGGCGACTTTAAGGCGGTTTCCTCCGTTCAATTTTCTACTTCGAACAGCGAAGACGTAACGTATACGGAAAACGAAACGGAGAAAACGGTTACTTTGCACTCCTCCTCCACTTACGACATAAATTCGGAACTTAACGTTAAAAAAGTGGGCGATTACTATTATTTGCGTAAAACGGAAACGGTGAAAGAAAACGGTTTAGAAGAAGAGTTTGACGAAGAGGATAAAAAAGTATACAAGGAAACGTATTCTTCGAACGGTACGGTTCAATACGATTTAGGCGCGCTCGTGAACGGCGAAAACGTTACCTACTACTACGCCGTAAACGAAACGGAAACCGTCACGGAATCGAGCAACGACCCCAGCCACTCTGAAACGAGCACCGAAACGATAACGGAAAAAGAATACGTAACGCTCTCTGCAAACGAGTATTACGAAACCGTTTTGGAAATTTTAGAAGAGAATAACGAAAACATATTCTCGGATTTTTACGCTCTGTCCGAAACGGGTCTTCCGGCGGATTTTACTTATGAAAAGACGGGCGATACCTACAAAGTTAAAATGTCCGCGTACGAAATTGTTTTTAATCAAATAGATTTTTGCAAAAACGAAATCCCCGTAGTACAAGGCTATGGTGAAATCGTCATCACCGAAAACGCTATCCTTTCTTACATCTCGGAAACGACGATAAACGATGACCCTGCTATGTCGGTGAAAATGTCCGTGCAATTCTTCACGAGCGCAAACTTGACGCCTTTATCTTCGCTCGAAGGATACGAAGAAAACGACTACCTCCACGTAGACTTAGACAATTTCGCTTTCGTAACTACTTCCTTTTAAGAACTAACGCATTGGAAAAGCGCGCGATAATGGGTGATGTCCTTAGCGGAGAATTTTACACTTTGTGAAAAGTGCGAGCACCGCATTTGACTAGTCAAACGCAAATATGGGCAAAAAGTTGCATAGCAACTTCGCCCAAACCCATATTACAAGCAGAAAGAGAGAACAGACGGTTCATAGCCGAAAGTTCTCTCTTTTTCTGTTGGTATAAAGTGATATTCTTTGCTGACGCAAAGAGTGATATTGTCGCACAACGACAGTGATATTGAAGCCTTACGGCTTCAGTGATATTCTATTCGCCTCCAAAACTCGCGAAGCGAATACCACTCGGCGTAAGCCGAATATCACTGCGTAGCAATAGAACTCGCCGCAGGCGAATAGAACTGGCGTGATACTCCGTTAAGAGTATCACGCCAAACGCGCTTTTTCTTTTTTGGACGCAAAAAATTTTTATTTGCAATTCTTGGAAATAATTTTTGCTTTGAACGCTCAAAATTATTGACGAAAGAAAAAAAGTGTGGTAGAATAGTATCGGACGAAAACGGATTGTCCCTTTTTCCGTTCGTCTAAAATAAGTCACTAAAAAATTTTTAATATCCTTGGAGGAACTTTATTATGGCAAATGTAAAAGTTGCAATTAACGGTTTTGGCCGTATCGGCCGTCTTGCGTTCAGACAAATGTTCGGCGCAGAAGGTTATGAAGTCGTTGCTATTAACGACCTTACCAGCCCCTCGATGCTGGCGCACCTTCTTAAGTACGATTCCGCGCAAGGCAGATACGCGCTTGCAGACACGGTTTCGGCTGACGACGAAGCAGGTACGATTACGGTAAACGGTCAAACCATCAAAATCTATGCGGAAAAAGACGCAAACAACTGCCCTTGGGGTCAACTTAACGTAGACGTTGTTTTGGAATGTACCGGTTTCTATACTTCCAAAGCAAAGAGCCAAGCGCACATCAACGCAGGCGCGAAGAAAGTCGTTATCTCTGCTCCCGCAGGCAACGACCTTCCTACCATCGTTTACAGCGTAAACGAAAAGACGCTCACGAAGAACGATACCATCATCTCCGCGGCGTCCTGTACGACCAACTGCCTTGCGCCTATGGCAAACACCCTTAACAAGCTTTGCAAAATTAAGAAGGGTTATATGACCACCATTCACGCATACACGGGCGACCAAATGGTTCTTGACGGACCGCACAGAAAGGGCGACTTGCGTAGAGCAAGAGCGGCTGCTGTGAACATCGTTCCCAACTCCACGGGCGCTGCAAAAGCTATCGGTTTGGTTATTCCCGAACTCAACGGCGTACTTGACGGTTGCGCACAACGCGTTCCCGTTCCCACCGGTTCGCTTACCCAACTCGTTGCAGTATGCGACGGCGAAGTAGACGCGGCGGCAGTAAACTCCGCAATGAAAGCGGCTGCATCCAAGTCCTTCGGTTACACGGAAGAAGAAATCGTTTCGTCCGACATCATCGGCATCACCTACGGTTCGCTTTTCGACGCTACGCAAACGAAATGCATGCCTATGGGCGACGGCACGACGCTTGTAAAGGTTGTTTCGTGGTACGATAACGAAAACTCCTATACCAGCCAAATGGTTAGAACGATTAAATACTTCGCAGAACTTTAATCGAATCGCTTAAAAACCCCCGACAGCCTCGGAACTTTCCGAGGCTGTCGTTTTTTTACGGTAAAATTTAAAATTTTTATTTATTCCTCTTGCAATTCTACAGCCAAATGAAAACCCGTTTTAAATCCCAATTTATAAAAAGCATCCGTCTCTTGCACCCAATCTTCCTCTTGCACCATTAAAATTCGTCTAATTGTTTTTTTACTTTCTCGTCTAATTGGGCTATCAGTTTTTCGTATAACCGCTCCAAGGATTCCTTTCCCTCTGCCTCCCTCCTTTCGGAAACGGAAATAAATTTCGAATGTTCGCTATCCCATAAGTTTAATATTTGAATGACTTCTTTCATTTGCTCCTCCAATTTTTGCAATGTAACAAACTGTTACATATTTATTGTAACATTATGTTACAATATTGTCAAGACATTTCGTGAGGTTTTTTTATTTTTATGGAACTGATTGGATTAAAAAAGATAAGGAAACAAAAAAGATACAGTCAATTAAAGGTTGCGATGGATTTATCGATAAGCAGGGAGGCGTTGTCCTATTATGAAAACGGGAAACGAAGTCCTTCCGTCGATACGTTGCTTTTATTGTCCGAGTATTTTAACGTTTCTATCGATTATCTCATTACGGGAAAAGAATTTCAAAAGAAGTAACGCGCTTGCGTTACTTCTTTTCGTTACGGAATGAGTACCGGTAATCGTCGGCAATTCATTCGTTTTAAGAACGCCGAGGTTTGATTTTTTTGCTTTTTTATAAAAACGCTTCGTAATTGCGCATACCGTATAAAACACGCACAACTTGAATTTCATTGTTTTGTATGCGGTAAAAATCCACGTAATTATTCACTATGAGTTTACGCAACGATTTGTCCTTTACGTATTCGTTGTGAATATAGGGGCAACTTTCAGGAAACGCGCAGACGTTATCAAACGCCTTTTCAAAATCGTTTATTTGCGCAATCGCCGCCGTAGGATTGCAAAGTTCAACGGCAATATAGTCGAATATTTGCTCCATATCCAGCTGTGCCATAGGGAAAATCTTTAGTTGATATTTATCATTTTCCATACTTTTCCCTCATCGCGCCGAAAAACTCTGCTCCGCTTACGGGCGTTGCCCCTTTTTCTATATCCTCTAAACTTGCATTGATAAGGGTCGCCGCTTGCATTTTTGCAAACATTTCCTCATAAAGCTTTACGCTCATCATAACGGCTTCACCATATCCGTTTTTCGTGATAACGATAGGCACGGGACTTTCCTGACAAGTCTTCATAATGCTCGCCGTGTTTTTAAGTTCGTTTACGGGCAATATTTTAGGTAAAGGTTGCGTCATATTTTTTTCCTCCTATTGCTAATATACGCTTATTGTGGTCTTATTATACCATAATTTACACCCGTTGTCAATATCCATATCCTTATTCCTGATAAATTTTTTGAAAACACCGCTAACGCGTTTTATTCGTACAACGCGCGTCGAACGGTATAAAATTGAGGTTTTTTCATTTCGACGTTGGCGACGAGCACCGCCAAGGGCGCGAGCGCGCAACAACCCGCCAAAAGTAGCGTCGGCATCACCGAAAAATAGGTGGCGTAGGTCAGCGTTCCGATGATGACCGCGAAAACCAACGAGTCGTAGCACCCCAAAAGCGCGTCTTTTAGCGTGAGTTTGCGTTCTTCTTTCGGGGTTACGATAAACTTTGCTTTTTTGCCGAACAACGCCAGCGTCACCGTTCGTATCATCATAGGCACGAGCGAGGCGTATACGATAAAATTCAAGCCTGCGTAGCCGATAAGTTTTATCCACGCGACCTTGTTCCCGTGCACGAAAAAGTCGGGAATGAGCGGTGAAATTAAAAACACGACCATCATCGCAATCAACGCAAAGGAATATCCGCTCACGTCAAAGCCGAGCGCGCCGATAAGCACCGTATTAAGCACGATAAAAAAGGACAACATAGGAATAATGGGCAAATTATAATGCGAAAGCTTAATATCTAATTTTTCATACCAAGTCATCTTTGAATTTTTAATATCCGAATGATATTTTTTCATAAATTCGACGTTGCCCTGCACCCACTTCGCTTGGCGTTTCTTTAAGCATAAATAATCGAGCGGAAATTCTTCTTCGCACACGATATTGGGCGCGTACAACACCTCGTAACCGCTGTTTTTGACGTCGATAGCAAAGGAAATGTCCTCCGCCACCACTTTGGGAAATCCGCCCGTCTTTTCAAAACAAGCCCTGCTAATCGTCATTCCGTGCCCGATTAACGCGTTACTGCCGTAAAAATTTTTCATAACCTGACAAATTTTGCCGTTGCTTTTCACCGATAACCCCATCAGGTTTTGAAACAAATTCTTCCCCTTCGTCGCTTTATGCGACGCCTGCACGACGCCTACTTTCTCCGAATACGCGTAATACTTTAATACCTCGCGAATATAATTTTTAGGAATCCTTTCGTCGCTGTCCAATACGACGAAATAATCGTAATCCTTTTTGCCTTGCAAGTAATTGTTCAAATTCCCCGCCTTAAACCCCTCTCTGTTCTCCCTGCGCACCACCGTTGCGCCCGTTTTTTGCGCGAACGCGTCGATTTTACGCAAATATTCCGCTTTGGAACTGTCGTCTAATATCACCGTTTGGAAATTGGGATAGTCCTGCGCCATACACGCCGTCAACGCCTCCGCGTTGAAATCGTTACAGGTACAGTACAATAACAATACTTTGGGCGGATTATTCAAATTTAGCTCGGCGTTTATAATGCGTTCGTATTTTTTCATAATACTTTTTTTCCGACACAAAAATAAAAAGGAAAACATAAAATCTTTCACGCTCCCTAGCCACATATACGCAAGCATACCCGCGTTCGCAATCAACAACGCGCTCACCGTAACCGTTTTCGCCGTGACTTCCCGTCCGCTTAAAAACCGATAAACGATACTACCGCACGCCCAAAAAAGCAATAGCGAGCATACGCTCCAAACGCATAAAATAATAACGTACACCGTAGATTTTTTCTTCATTCTTTTTTCTCCTCTCCTTTTACTCGCGCTCCTCCTTTTTCCCTCTCCCGTATTTTTAACACCCCTTTTTTTTCATTTACTCGCCTTTCACGCTTGACAAATATTGTTAAATATCGTATACTAAATAGTATAATCGGAAAAATCTTTCGTTTTGCCGTTTATTATCGAAAAAAGGAATGGATTAGGGTATGAAAATCGTCATAAAAGTAGGCACTTCTACGCTCGCGCACGCAACGGGGCGTTTAAATTTAAAGCGTACGGGTGAGCTTTGCAAAGTTATCAGCGACTTAAAAAACGCGGGACACGAGCTAATTTTGGTATCTTCGGGCGCAATCGGTATGGGCGTAGGGAAACTTGCGCTTTTAGAAAAGCCCACCGACATTCCCACCAAACAAGCGGCAGCCGCGGTAGGACAATGCGAACTTATGTATACCTACGACAAACTCTTTGCCGAATACGGGCATACCGTCGCGCAAATTTTGCTCACGGGTTCGGATTTTACCGCAAAGGACAGACACGAAAATTTCAGTAACACCATAGAACGGTTATTAACCCTTCACGCGCTCCCGATAATCAACGAAAACGACACCGTCGCCACCGAAGAAATTAAAGTGGGCGACAACGATACCCTTTCCGCTTTGGTCGCCGTTAGCGTGAAAGCGGATATGCTCGTCATTTTATCGGACGTAGACGGATTGTATTCCAGCGACCCGCACAAAGACAAAAACGCGAAACTTATCGAAGAAGTACGAGGCGTTACGGACAAGCTGTTTTCGCTCGCCGGCGATACGGGTTCGGCGCTTGGTACGGGCGGAATGAAAACCAAACTCACGGCGGCGAAACTTTGCGCAAAAGAGGGTGTAGACACGGTAATCGCCAACGGCGAAAATCCCGCTTTGCTGTACGATATCGTAGCCAACGAAAAGAAGGGATATACGCGCTTTTACGCGTAAAACAGAGGTCTTATGAAAACAACGCAACAAATTTTACAAGACGCGAAAAGGGCGTCGCGCACAGCCCCGTCGCTTACGACGGAAATAAAAAACTCCGCTCTTTTAAAAATGGCGGATAAATTAGAAGAACGAATGGACTATATTTTACAGGAAAACGCCGTCGATTTACAAAACGCGCAAGGAAAAATCGCGGAAGTAATGCTGGATAGACTGCGTTTGGACAAAAACCGCGTTCTTGCTATGGCGAACGGTATCCGCGAGGTTGTCGCTTTGCCCGACCCCGTCGGAAAAGTTTTACACTCCGCTACCCTTGTCAACGGGCTTATCCTGCAAAAACGGAGCGTTCCGCTCGGCGTTATCGCCATTATTTACGAAAGCCGACCCAACGTCACCTCCGACGCGGGCGCGTTGTGCTTTAAAAGCGGAAACGCCTGCGTATTGCGCGGAGGCAAAGAGGCGTTTCGTTCCTCGCTCGCCATCGTCCGCGTTTTGCGCGAAAGCTTAAAAGAGTCGGGCTTGGACGAGAATTTCATCAACGCCGTAGAGGATACTTCCCGTGAAAGCGCAACGGAACTGATGACGGCGGTAGGATTGGTAGACGCGCTCATTCCCCGAGGCGGAAAAGGCTTAATCCAATCGTGCGTAAACAACGCAAAAGTCCCCTGTATTCAAACGGGAACGGGGATTTGTCATATCTTCGTGGACGAAACGGCGGAGATAGAAAAGTCGCTCGCTATTTTAGACAACGCCAAAACCTCCCGCCCGTCGGTGTGTAACGCCGTGGAAGTTTGTCTTGTTCACGAAAAAATCGCGCCCGCCTTTTTACCCTTACTCGCGCAACGCTTTGTCCATCGCGTACAACTCCGTTGCGACGAAAAGGTGTTTGCAATTTTGCAGGGCAAGAACTGCGTTTTGGCAAACGCCACCGACTTCGATACGGAGTTTTTGGACTATATTTTAGCCGTCAAAACGGTGTCGAGCGTAGACGACGCGATAGCGCATATCGCCGAACACTCCACGGGTCACAGCGAGGCGATTCTTACGCAATCCAAAGAAAACGCGGAGAAATTTACCCTGCTCGTCGACAGTTCGGCGGTGTATATCAACGCCTCTACCCGTTTTACGGACGGAGGCGAATTCGGCAAGGGCTGTGAAATCGGCATTTCTACGCAGAAATTACACGCGCGCGGACCTATGGGCTTGGAAGAGTTGTGTTCTTATAAATATATCGTCAAAGGCGACGGGCAAATACGCTAACGCAAGGTTCGCCTTGCCTTGCGTGAGAAGAGCCTTTGCCCCTCTCTGTCACTCTGGAGCGAAGCGATAGAGTCTACAAGATTCTATCGGTCACTTCGTTCCCTCCAGAATGACACTCAACCCGTCATTACGAGGAGCAAAACGACGAAGTAATCCCTTGGCAGAAAGAGATTGCCACGGCTAACGCCCCGCAATGACAGTAAAGCGTTATGACAAGCATAAGCGTTTAAGAAACGATAAAACCACCGATTTAGGCAGTTCCTATTAAGGAATTTTTGTTCATAATAAAAGTATAGCACACTATACTTCACTAAAAGTGAAATGTAGTGTGCTTTTCATATCCACAAAAGATTAAACATATATGAGTTATATTTTTAGCCTTGTGGCTAAAAGTTATATGCAAGACAAGTCTTGCGTTGTATTTTGGCTATCACCAAAGTTATATTAAATAAATCCTTAACTCGCCATATGGCGAATATAACTGCCGTAAGGCAATATAACTGCCGTAAGGCAATATAACTGCCGTAAGGCAATATAACTTGCGTAAGCAAATATAACAAATCCGTCCACGGATTTATTTAGTTGCCGAATCCCTTGCAGGGACTCGGCTTACAATCGGTGGTTTTCTTCTATTCGTTTTCTTTATTATTCCTCGTCGCCGTTATTTCCGCTGTTTCCGAGGAAAATCCCGAAGAAATCGTTGGACTTCTTCATCGTCGTTCCACCCGTTGCAGGGCTACCCTTTCCGCCGTCACGGTTATATTTTTTATACCCGCCGTTTCCGCGTTTTCCGCTGTTTCCTCTGCCCGAAGAGCGTCCGCCTCTATTGTCGCGACGCCTATCGTGCCCACGACCTCCGCCACGACGGTCGTTTCTTGCCATCATAGGAGGCAAGCTTTCGTCTTCTACTTCGTTGGGAACGATAACGATATAGCGGTTGGGTTCTTTGCCCTCGCTCACCGTCTTGACTTCTTCGTGTTCGGAAAGCGCCGAATGGATAATGCGTCTTTCGTAAGGATTCATCGCCTCCAAACGGATTTTTCTCTTCATTCGAACGGCTTTTTGCGCTAAGTTTTCCGCAAGCTTATTCAGCGTCGCTTCGCGGTTTTCGCGATAGTTTTCACAATCTACCACTACGCGCTTATACTCTTCTCTGCCCGTGTTCGCCACCGCGCCTGCAAGCGTTTGAATGGCGTCGAGCATCGCGCCGTGTTTACCGATAACGGAGTTCGTGTCCGTCGTGGTAACGTTGATTTCTACCTTTTCGCCCTCTGAAACAAGCTCGGTGCAAGCGGTTACCTTTAAAAGCTTGAACAAGCCTTCCAAGAAAACGACCGTTCTTTCTCCGTCGGTCAAATCACCGCAAACGGGTTGCGCGCAAACAACGGGTTCTGCCGTTTCTGCCGTTTCTACCGTTTTGGGCGCAATTTCCACGCGCGCCTTTATCGACCCGAATAATTTTTTCTTGCCTTCCTCCAAAACGCGGATATCCGCGTTTTCTTTGGTAAGACCAAGTTCTTGCAATCCCGTTTCGATTGCCTCATCTACCGTTTTTCCCGTAAATTGAGTATACTCCATTTTCTTTCTCCAAAACCGCTTTACGCGGTGTTCTATTTCTTATTTTTTCTTCTTTTTGTCATCCGTTTTCGGCGTACGGATATTCGTGTGTTTTGCTCTAAACGCCTCTTCTTCTTTCTTTGCCGCCGACGCGTCTACCGCTTTATTGATGATGAGCGTGGACAACATTGAGAAGAGGTTGCTTACGATCATATAAATGGAAAACGCCGAGGAATACATAAACGAGAAGATTGCAAACATCGCCGTCATAATGACCATCGTCATTTTTTGTTGCGACGCGCCTTGCCCGTCTACCGTCGAATATTTTTGTTGTTCTTTTTGCGAACGCATCATTACGAATTGTTGCAATAAAATCGTACCGATAGACAACACGATTAAAACGAAATACCCGTTCGCTTGATTTTTCGCGTCGTCAAGTTTTGCCGTTATCGTATCGTAGTTTTCGCTCTTATACGCGTTGGTATAATAGTTAATATCCGAAAGCGTTTTCTTTTCCCCATTCACGGAGAATTTTTCTCTGGACACCTCTTGCGAGAATTCTTTATAGGTCAATACGGGGTGTTTATAACTTGCGTCCGTTACCCAAATATTTTTTATCCATAAAAAGCCCATGTCGCCCGTAACTTTATTATCGTACGCTTTTACGACCGCCTCTTGCGCTTTGCTACGGAAAAACGCCTGCAAAGCCTCGCCTTGCGCTACGCCCTCTTGAGCGGTTACGAAGGAGGAAATTTCCTCGATTTTCATTGCTTTTTCTTCGTCTACGTAATATTTCTTTTCGTTGGTATCGTCTTCGCTGTACGCCGACATTTTTTGGATATACCCGAGCTTATCCGTTTCAAAGCTTTCGCTATACGGAAGGGTATAATAGATACACTTATCGTTATTTTCCGAAGTATCTCTAACAGTTATCATACCGTTTTCCACTTTTACGAACCCGTCGATATTTTCCTGCGTCAATTCAGGGCAATAATATTCGATTTTATCGTTATACGCGCGTACCATCGTATTGTAATTTTCAATATTGGAGTATTGCGAATACGCGTTAAACGCGCCGATTGCCACGAAGAAAATTATCATGGATAAAATCATCGGCAAACACGAGGAAAACATAGAAAAACCGCTTGCTTTATACATTTCCATAACCTTTTGGTTATACAACTCTTTGTTGTTGGCGTATTGCTTTTGCAATTTTTCCATTTTTTCTTGATTTTCTTTCAGTTTGATATTTTGCTTGCGCATTGCAATACGCTGATAAACATCAAAAGGCAACGTAATCAGTTTTAAAATAAGCGAAAACAAAATAATCCCCACGCCTACGGAACCAACTCCGCTTACGAGGATTTTAATAAGTTTTCCTATAAAATTTAAATGCACGTCGAACACGTCGCCGTAGACGGTAATAGACGTTGCCAAAACGTTAAAAAATTCCATTTTCTTTCCTTATTTTCGTTATAATAGCCACCGTTTTTTCAAAGGCCTTTCGCTTGCCGGGTCGTATCCGCCCTTGCTAAACGGATTACAACGCAAAATCCGCCACGCGCCCAAAAGTATTCCTATCACTACGCCTCGGTTATTGATGCTTTCTAAAGTATACTGCGAACAGGTCGGACGGTATTTACAGCCGTGACGGGACAAACGCCGTTGATAAAAGAGAATCAAACGCATACAAAGCATTTTAAGGTAAGGTTTTACGACCTTTTTCCTTAAAAAAGTATACAGGAATTTTGCGTTTTCTTTCCACAAAAACGCAAAACGGAAAATTACAGTTTCTCCTTTTCTATTATCCATTGTAAATGACGTTTATACCTTTCAAAAGCATACGTTTCACAAACTTTTGGAATCAACACGATTGCGTACTTTCCCTGCATTTGGTCTTGCGTGAACCGAAACGCCTCTCTAAGAAGTCTTTTTATACGGTTTCTTTTTACGCTTTTACCGTGTCTTTTCCCTACGGAAATACCCATTGTCATTTTATCCGACGGTCTATATAAGAGCGTAACGGAGGGAGAATGAGCGCGCTTTCCCTTTTGAAAAAGCTTTTGAAAATCCGCTTGTTTTTTCAGTCTGTAATATTTCATTTATCCTCGTAAAGCAACGGTGAAAAAACGGCAAAATCCTTCCTCGTTATTTATTTTTCAAGGGAAGGATTTTTTTTACTCTCGTTTTCAATTAGTGCGTAAGTCTTTTTCTGCCCTTATCTCTACGGCGTTTCAAAACCTTTCTTCCAGCCGTCGTAGCCATTCTCTTTCTAAATCCGTGTACTTTGCTTCTTTGTCTTTTCTTGGGTTGATAAGTTCTTTTCATAATATTTCTCCTGCTTTTTGTTTTTTATTTTTCTGAATTTATAGTAATCGCGTTTTCTCCCACGATAACTTTTCTTATTATATCGCAAATTTATATTTGCCGTCAAGCAATTTCAATCGCTTTTTGCTTTTTATTTTTGAATAACGCAAAAGTTTATTTTATAAATTGCGTGTATTATGGGGTTTCCGCGCGCCGACACAGTCGGCAAGAACGCTTACGCGTTGGTAGCGCAACCTTTGGTTGCTTGTTGGAAGGCTTGTTCCGTCTTTCGACGGCGATTGCCATCGAGGCGCAAAGGCTCTGCCTTTGCAATCCGCGAGGAAATAATTTCCTCGACCTTTTTCCGTACGCCGACAAGTTCGGCGAGGAACGCTTGTGCGTTGGTAGCGCAACCTGCGGTTGCTTTTGAGAAGGCTTGTTCCGTCTTACGACGGCGATTGCCATCGGGGCGCAAAGGCTCTGCCTTTGCAATCCGCGAGGAAATTATTTCCTCGACCTTTTGACTTGGGTTTCCGTGCGCCGTAAAATGCGGAGAAGGGTTGCAGATTTGTGCCGAACACGGAAGGTTCGCCGACGCGACTTTACTTTTACGTAAACGAGCGAGGCGAATACCGTTGAGGTGCAAAGGTGCGCCCTTATACGCATTTTCCTTTATGCGTTGCTCGTTCTCACCGGCAACACCAAATACTCAAACCGTCTGTCTTCTACGTTGTCCACGGTGAAGGGCGCGACGGGGGTGTTGAAGGATAATAAAACGTTCTCTTCCGTCAACGCTTTCAACGCCTCTAATAAATATTTGCCGTTCATTGCAATTTTCAATTCTTTTCCTTCTAAATCGGCAACGACCGTTTCTTCGATTTTGCCCATATCGGAATTTGCGCTTACTACGATTTTTCCGTGTTTAATATCAAACAATACGAGATTGTTTTTATCACCTCTCGTTAAAACGGCGGAACGCTCTACGCTTTCTATGAGTTCGTTCTTTTTCACGATGACTTTGGTATCGAACGAAATAGGGAAGATATTTTCCTTTCTAACGAATTCGCCGACGTATAATCTGGAAGTAATCACGGTATCTTTCAACGCGACCGAAAGACGGTTTTTATCGGCGTAAATTTTTACCTTTCCTTCGCCGTCAAGCATACGCGAAATTTCCACGAGCGTTCTTGCGGGACAAACGATTTTCATACTCCCCGCGCCCGTTTGCGTATCGCAATAACCGCAAGCCATTCTAAACCCGTCGAGCGCCGTGGCGTACAATTTTCCTTCTTTCGCCTCTAAAAGCGCGCCTTTTAAGATAGGACGGCTTTCGTCCGTAGCGCAACAAAAGGCGACTTTGGAAACGAGTTCTTTCAAATCTTCTTCCGCCGTTTCGAAATAATTTTCTTTGTCTATCAAATCGCCGTTAAAGACGGGGAAATCGTCGGCGGGTAAAGTTTGTACGTTGGATTCGCTATCGCCGTAGCGGATAACGATGCCTTTTTCATTGGAAGAAATGATAAGTTCGGAAAAAGAAATTTTGCTTACGAAATCGGAAAAGAATTTCCCGTTTACGCAAACTTCGCCTTCTTCCAAAATTTCTACGGGGATTTTCTTTTCGATAGAAATTTCTCCGTCGTAAGCGGTAAGGGTAAGCGTATCGTTTTTCGCTTCCATTTTAATACACTCCAAAACGGGCGTAACCGTTTTGGTAGCGCAAGCTTTGCTCACGGTAAGAGCCGCTTCCGATAAAATTATTCCTTCACATACGAACTTCATAAATTTTTCCTCCTATCCGTCTTTCTTTTACGGGGTCGTTTTTCTGCTTTTTATTTTTATAAAATAATTTTACCATATACTCCTTTTTTTTGCAAGCAAAAACCTATCAATCCGCCGTTTTTTTCCTTTTCTTTTTTATAAAAAGATTACTTCCTTTTCAGGATAGTTTTTTTGAAAATAGTTTACCGTATACATCGTTCCGCCCGTTTGTTTTTTGCAATAGGCAATCAACACGTCCGCTCTTTCCGCCATGTACCTATTCCGAACGTGCATACAGCCTTTATAGTATTTTTCGGATAAATACACCACTTCATCCGCTTTTTTTAACACCGTTTGGTATCTTTTTTTATCCTCTTCTGAAAAAAATTTTTCCTGACCGTAAAAAGGCACGCAGGCTATCAATTTTATATTCGGGTTTTTACTTTTTAAGCTTAACACGAACTCCGCG
Source organism: Clostridiales bacterium (assembly GCA_015069285.1). Taxonomy (GTDB): domain Bacteria; phylum Bacillota; class Clostridia; order Christensenellales; family Borkfalkiaceae; genus Scatosoma. Next base: position 63,072 of record SVIX01000004.1, read on the forward strand.
GAAATTAAATCGAAACCTTTCGCCATTCCGTTATAAAAAATTTCCACGCCTTTTTTGACCATTTCGTTGATTTTCTCTTTCATAAGCGGTAAAGAAAAATCTTCTTCCAATTCCCTGTGACCTGTAAACGCGCAAGTTTTTATTTCTTTTTCTTTTATTGTAAGTTGTTTTATCATTGTTTACCTCGTTCCTTTCTATTATACCACAATCCCCGTTTTTGTCAACGCCAAAATTTCATTTTTTTTAATTCTCTTATAAAATTTACACGGTAAATTTCTTCTTTTTTTTGATGCGATAAGAACGTTCTCTTTCCCGTCGTTGCGAGCCACCAACTTCTTCGCTTTGCTCCTCGTAATGACAGGTAGAGTGTCATTCTGGAGGGAACGAAGTGACCGATAGAATCTTATAGACTCTATCGCTTCGCTCCAGAGTGACAGAGAGGCGAGGTAATGCACTTTACACCAAGGGGTTACTTCGTCTCTTATGCTCGTAATAACCAATGGGACTTCCGTGCGCCGACACGGTCGGCGAGGAACGCTTGCGCGTTTGGTAACGCAACCTTTGGTTGCTTTTTTTGAGAAAAAAATTTTTCCTGCTTGCGATTTTCACTCTTTATTATATTAATATAAAAGAGTATAAGTAGTAGTATTAGTAGAGTGCGGTGGAATTGTGGACAACCTTGTGAAAGTATACGCTTTCCCTTGATAAAATAAGGACTTTCTAAGTTGATTTTTCGGTGGACAACTCGACTTTTTCATGTGGACAACCTTGTGGATAAATTGTGCATAAGTGGAAAACTATTAGGGCGCTCTTTTTTATAAGTAAATAATAATACGATTATAATGCATAAATATACAAAAGTGGAAAGAATTCCACAAAAGTTATCCACAGTGTTGAAAACTTATACACTACGGGGTGGATAAAGTTTTTAAAAGTGAGAAAAAAGGATTGCGATTTTTTAATTTTTATAGTATAATAAAGGAGTTATGGAAAAGAAAGAAATTATACAAAACTACGAAAATTTAATAGAGGGCGAATATAAGGAAAAATTTGACGCTTTTCGCGCGTTATTGCTTACGTATAACGAGAAATACAACCTTACCACCATTTTAGAAGAAGAAGATATGAAATATAAGCATTTCTTGGACAGCATACTTGGGGAAAGATTTTTTCAAAAAAACGCGAAAATAGCGGAAATCGGGTCGGGGGCAGGCTTTCCCTCTATACCGCTTAAAATTATTCGGCCTGATTTACAGTTTGATTTATTTGAAAGCGTGGGAAAAAAATGTGAGTTTTTACGCGTCGTTGTGGATAACTTAGGGTTAAGCGGAATGAATATTTATAACTTTCGCGCGGAAGATTGCGCTAAGGATAAAAAATACCGTGAAAAGTACGACCACGCAACGGCAAGAGCGGTAGCGAGAATGAACACTTTATCCGAGTACTGTCTGCCTTTCGTAAAGATAGGCGGTTCGTTTATCGCGTATAAAAGCGGGGATAAAACGGAAATAAAGGAAGCGCAAACCGCCTACAAAACGCTTGGGGGAAAACTTATAAACGAGGAATTTTTCGACTTACCCAAGGAATACGGTTCGAGAATTATCGCCGTCGTAGAGAAACAAAAGAACACGCCCGAAAGGTATCCTAGGGGGCAGGGGAAAGAGCGGAAAAACCCTTTATAATGTAAAACGCGTATATACTTCGCATAAAGTAAAATGCATATAAGGGCGCACCTTTGCACCTCAACGGTATTCGCCTCGCTCGTTTACGGAAAGTAAAGTCGCGTCGGCGAACCTTCCGTGTTCGGCACAAATCTGCAACCCTTCTCCGCATTTTACGGCGTGCGGAAACCCCGTTGGTCATTACGAGCATAAGCGAAGTAATCCCATGGAAGAAAGAGATTGCCACGGCAACATTCGTTGCCTCGCAATGACGGTTCTCTGTCACTCTGGAGCGAAGCGATAGAGTCTACAAGATTCTATCGGTCACTTCGTTCCCTCCAGAATGACACTCTACCTGTCATTACGAGGAGCAAA
>SVIX01000045.1 GCA_015069285.1 Clostridiales bacterium
ATATACGCATTTTAAGATAATCCGACGATAGTGCCGTCGGATAAAAGGTCAATCTTTTCCGCCGCCGGGTGCGCGCCAAGACCGGGCATTAACATAATCTTGCCCGCGATTGCTACGATAAAGCCCGCGCCACCTTTTAAGACTACGTCCCGAACGGTAATTCTAAAGCCCGTGGGGCGACCTAAAAGTTCGGCGTTGTCCGAAAGGGAGTATTGCGTTTTGGCAATAATTACGGGTAAATTTCCGCAACCCTTTTCTTCAATCGTCTTGATTTTTTCTTTCGCTTCGTCCGAAAAATCTACGCCGTCCGCGCCGTAAATCTTTTTCGCTACCTTTTCGATTTTTTCACATACGCCCTCGTCAAGTTCGTACGGATGACAAAGTTTAGAGGGGATTTCACAAGCCTTGACCACTTCTTCGGCAAGTTCTTTTCCGCCTTCTCCGCCCTTTAAGAATACGTCGGTAAACACCGCGACCGAACCGGCTTTTCTCACTTCGTCGATAACCAAATCCGTTTCCGCTTGCGTGTCCGTGAAAAATCTGTTCATCGCAACGACGACGGGTTTTTTATACACGTTCTTAACGTTTTCGATGTGTTTTAATAAGTTGGGCATACCCTTTTTAAGCGCGTCGAGGTTTTCCATTGAAAGCGTTTCTTTCTCCGCTCCGCCGTGTAATTTCAACGCCTTTACCGTCGCGACGATAACCACGCAGTTGGGTTCAATCCCCGCCGTACGGCATTTGGTATCCAAGAACTTTTCCGCGCCCAAATCCGCGCCGAACCCCGCCTCGGTAATGGCGTAGTCGGCAAGGCTCATCGCCGCGTACGTCGCTTGTACGCTGTTACAGCCGTGCGCAATATTCGCAAACGGTCCGCCGTGGATAATGGCAGGGGTATGTTCGAGCGTTTGCACGAGGTTGGGTTTCATCGCGTCTTTCAAAAGCACCGCCATCGAACCCACCGCGCCGGGAATATCCTTTGCGCGGACGTAGTCGCCGTCTTCGTTTAACCCGACGATAATATTGCCAAGCCGTTTTTTCAAATCCTCAATATCGGTAGCCAAACAAAGCACCGCCATAATCTCGCTTGCCGCGGTAATGTCGAAATGGTCTTCTCTGTCCACGCCACGACCCTTACCGCCGATACGCACGTTGATAAGTTGGCGTTCGTTCATATCCATACAACGGTGAAAATAAATATTTTCCACGTCGATTTTTAATTCGTTGCCACGGAAAATATGGTTGTCCATCAACGCGCAGAGCAAGTTATTCGCCGAAGTAATGGCGTGTAAATCGCCCGTAAAGTGCAGGTTAATTTCACTCATCGGTACGACTTGCGCGTAACCGCCACCCGCCGCACCGCCTTTAATCCCGAACACAGGACCAAGCGAAGGCTCACGCAAGGCAAGACAGGTTTTTTTACCGATTTTAGAAAGTCCGTCGGCAAGACCGATAGATACCGTCGTTTTGCCTTCCCCCGACGAAGTGGGGTTGATTGCCGTAACGAGCACGAGTTTCGCGTTTCTCTTCGCGTTTTTAGGGAGCGTAATTTTCGCTTTATATTTCCCGTAAAGCTCCAGCTCGTTTTCCGTTAAACCGAGTTTTTTCGCCACCTCGCGAATATCAACGAGTTCGGCGCTTTCCGCTATTTCAATATCCGAAAGCATAATTTCTTCCTCCAAAAATGTAAATATCACCGTTTGCGCGCATACCGCGCCTATACATTATAGCATATCTTTATAAAAAAAGGAATTATTCTTTTGCGAATTTTCTTAAATTTTTTTTGCTTTTTTCGTAAATTTCCGTTTTCATTGGAGAAAAAAGTCAAAAATAAAGAAGTTCTAAAAAAAATCCGTAAAATTTCTTTCTTTCGATTGACTTGCAGGCGCAAAATATCGTATAATATTCAAAACGAAAAAAATTTTTAAATCGAGAGGTTATACGGTTATGGCAGAAAAAAGAGCGGTCACGATGGAAAAACTCGTTTCCCTTTGCAAAAACAGGGGCTTTATCTTCCCCGGTAGTGAAATTTACGGCGGTCTTGCAAACACCTGGGATTACGGTCCTTTGGGCGTAGAGCTGAAAAACAACGTCAAAAAGGCGTGGTGGAAAAAATTCATTCAAGAAAATCCCCACAATACGGGCGTCGATTGCGCTATCTTAATGAACACGAGAACTTGGAAAGCGTCGGGACACCTCGGCGGATTTTCCGACCCGCTTATGGATTGTAAGAGCTGTAAAGCCCGTCACCGCGCGGATAATTTGGTGGAAAACTACGTAGAAAAGCACAAATTGGACGTAAAAGTAGAGGCGATGGACAACGACGCGCTCGAAGCGTTTATCACCGAACATAAAATCGTTTGTCCCATCTGCGGAAACTCCGACTTTACTTCTATAAGAAAGTTCAACTTAATGTTCAAAACCTTCCAAGGCGTTACCGAAGATTCGGCGAACACGGTATACCTTCGTCCTGAAACGGCGCAAGGCATTTTCGTCAATTTCGCCAACGTACAACGCTCTACCCGTCTTAGAGTGCCCTTCGGTATCGGTCAAATCGGAAAATCTTTCCGTAACGAAATTACCCCCGGTAACTTCACCTTCCGTACGCGCGAATTTGAACAAATGGAGCTTGAATTTTTCTGCAAGCCGGGCACGGATTTAGAGTGGTTCGCTTATTGGAAAGATTTTTGTCGCGATTGGCTTTTGTCCTTGGGTATGAAAGCGGAAAACTTGCACCTTCGCGACCATTCCCCCGAAGAACTTTGTTTCTATTCCAAAGCCACGACGGACTTCGAATACAACTTCGCGTTCGGCTGGGGCGAGCTTTGGGGTATCGCGGACAGAACGGACTACGATTTAAGCCAACACGCGAAAGAATGTGGAAAACCTATTGATTATACCGACCCCGTAACGAACGAAAGATACGTTCCCTACGTTATCGAACCGTCGCTTGGGGCGGACAGAGTGGTGCTTGCGTTCCTTACCGACGCGTACGACGAAGAGGTAGTGGACGCGGAAAAGAACGACGTGCGTACGGTACTTCGGTTGCATCCCTTCCTTGCGCCCTATAAATGTGCGGTATTGCCCTTACAAAAAGGACTTTCCGAGAAGGCGGACGAAGTGTACGCGAAGATGATGAAAAAATTCCCCGCTACCTACGACGTGACGGGTTCTATCGGAAAGCGTTACCGCCGTCAAGACGAAATCGGCACGCCGTTCTGCGTAACGGTAGACTTCCAAACGTTGGAAGACGAAACGGTGACGGTGCGCGATAGAGATACGATGGAACAAATCCGTATCACTATCGACGAAGCGATTGCGTATATTCAAGAAAAAGTAGAATTTTAATCCAAGCGAAGGGGGTTCAACGCATACCTGCCCCCTTCGTTTTGCAAAAAAAGGTAAGGAGTAACTTTATGAAACAAACGATACCTTCCTATTGGGAAAAACATTTACAAAAAAAGATTCAAACGATTCACGACCACCAAATTGCCTCGGGCAACAAGAGCGCGAGCGTTGCGCTTATTACCGATATGCATTGGAACCAAAACGAATACCATTCGGGCGCGATGCTTGAAAAAGTTATGTTTGAATGTGGAATTCCCTATTTCTTTAACGCGGGCGACCTCGTTTCAGGACAAGGCGTTTGTCCACCCGAAATGTTGTTTGACGAAATGTTAGACTATCGCTATCATTTCGCCTCTATCGAACATAAATGTCTTATCGCGCAAGGCAATCACGACGCCGCGTATTCCACCTTTGAGGGGCACGGCTACGTAGAAAACGTATCCAAGGAACTTTTCCACGAATACTATTTCCGTCCGTACACGCAATATAAAGACAGGGTATTTTCAGAGGACGCCTCCTATTACTACGCCGACGACGCCGTACGGAAAATTCGCTATATCGTCCTCAACAGCCACGATACACCTGGCGACGAAAAGACGGAAGAGGGCTTTGCAAAATACAACACGATGCTTTATTTTGGGTTCTTGCAAAAACAAATCGACTGGTTTGCGAACGTTGCGTTAAACGTTCCCGATAAAACTTGGAGCGTCGTCGTTTGTTCGCACGCTACCTACGTGAGCGCGCAAAACGAAGCGCACGAATTTAACTACGCGCTGATGGCGGGCGTTATCAACGCTTTCAAAAAACATACGCGCTTTTCAGGCAAAACGGAGTACGACGACCCCTTGTTAAACGCGGAAATTTCCGTAGATTTCACAAACAAGGGCGGTAATTTCGTTGCGTGGCTCGGCGGTCACGTACATATCAACAGAATTACCGTTTGCGACGGTATCACCTACGTAGAAACGGCGACGGACGCGTCGTACGAGGCGTATTTCCAAACGGGGAAACGCGGAAAAATCCAAGAACATTGTTTTTCCGTATTCACCATCGACCCCGTCAAGCATAAAGTATACGTGACCCGTATCGGCGAAAGCGACGGCGATAGCGAAGACAAAGAATTTGAATACGAAGTATTTTAACGAGAAAAATATCCTAACGCGAAAAAGAGCAGGGCGCTTTCTGCTCTTTTTGAATTTGTTGTAAAACAAACGCAAATACTAACGGAGAAAAATACTATGCCTATTTCCAAAACGGATTTCGTCCGCGCTTTACAATGCGAAAAAATGCTGTGGCTCGACGCCCACCGCCCCGATTTGAAAATGATTCCGCCCGAAGTGCAAGCCCGATTAGAGCAAGGCAACGCGTTCGGGGACGACGCGATGGGAATTTTCGGCGCGTTCAAAGAAACGACGGCGTATCGCGAAGACGGGCGTTTGGATTTTGCCAAAATGATAGAAAACACGAAAACGCTTTTGGAAGAGGGCGAACGGGTGATTTGCGAGGGTTCGTTTTCGTGGTACGGCAATTTTTGCGCCGTGGATATATTAAAGAAAGAAAAAAACGGCTACGCGTTATACGAAGTCAAAAACGCGCCCGCGCCCCGCGAAGAATTTTTGTTGGATTTAGCCTTTCAAAGTTTTATTCTCCGCAAATGCGGTATAAAAATTCTTTCGGCGTCCCTTATTTTAAACGGCGAACCGACGGAAACGGATTTTGACTTTGAAGGCATTACGCATAACGGCAGAGCGTATAAAATCGTTACCGTAAGTTCGCAAACGAGAGAACGGGAACGGCTCGTTTCCGACAATATTTTCCCTTTCGGGAAGATAAAAAAGAAGGACGCGGTAGAACCGACCGTACCCGTAGGCGAGCGTTGTGAAAAGCCCTATCGGTGTTGGTATTTTGAGCATTGTCATAACCATTCGTAAAAAAATTGTAAAATCGTGAGTAAAACGCGCGCGGTTGGTGTTTAAAGAATACAAGGACTTTACCCTAACCGCAAGGAGGATGTATGCAAGATAACGGCATAGCGTTATACCGCCGTTTCCTTGACGGTGACAAAGGGGGATTGGAAGAACTTATCGCCCTTTATCAACACGGTCTTTTGCATTTTATTTACGGATACCTCCACGACGTAGGTTTAGCGGAAGACGTAATGCAAGAAGTGTTCGTAGAACTGTACTGCCGTCGCTCCTTTAAAGAGCAATCGGGCGTGGCGTTCAAAACGTACCTTTACACCATCGCCAGAAACAAAAGCCTAAACGTCATCAAAAAACGCAAACGCAAAAAGGAAGTTTCGTTGGATTCCTTAATGGAAAAAAACGCAACGCTAAACGATACGGAAACGGACGAACCATTATCGCTCGCGTACGGGCAACGCCCTGACGATAAATTGGAAACGAACGAACGCGACAAGGCGTTACACGAGGCTATCGCAAAACTCAAAACGGACTATCGGGAAATTCTTACGCTCCGCTATTTTGAGGATTTACCGCCCGAACAAATTGCAAAAATCACCAAGCGAAAGGTAAAACAAGTATATAATTTATTAGCAAGAGGAAAAACCGCGTTAAAAGCGGAACTGCTTGCGCAAGGGGTTGGATATGAAAACGACTAAACAATTATCAGACGAAATCTTTGAAAAAATCAACGCGCGCGAAACGGCGCGTTTGCAAACGAAAAAACGGTTGAAACGCATTTTTGCAAGTTGCTTGATTTTCGGGTTCTTAACCCCCGTCGCGATGCATTTTGCAACGACGGAGGAAATGAGCCACCAGCAACCGCTTTCCATTTTACCAAGCGAAGATTTGCCTTTCGACCCCGATTTACCCAACGGGGACTCCACCGAAACCTTTAAAACCGAACTTTTTTCCACGCTATAAAGCGCAAGACTTTGAAAACGCTTTCTTTTCAAGGTTTTACGCTGACGGAAACCGCCGAAAGGCGGTTTTTCCTTTTTATATAGTAGCTCTCTACTTATATATAGTAGCTCACTACTTATTCGACAAAAAGGGTCGTAAATTTTTCTTCGTCGGGCGTTCTACCCTCCTTTATCCACACATATAATAGCATAGAGCTAAAAAACGAGGCAAGGAGAAAAGTCATTATGAACGAAGAAATTGAATACGCCGAAATGTTAGAAATTCCCGTATCCACCGTCAACGTGGTACGAAAAAAGCGCGCGCGTAAGCGTAAATTTACGGCAACCGCGCCCAAAACGCAAGCGCAAACGCTCGATTTAAAAGAAAGCGTGCTCGCGCAGGTCAACGACAAATTGGAAGAAAACGCGCAAGGTGAAAAAGTCACCGCCGACGCGGATTTATTCGCAGAAAGCGCGAACAGCGCGGGAACCGTTTCATTCGACGATATTCCCGAACGAATTGATACCGTACGCTTGTATTCCGCCAGCGAGCAAACGCTTTTCGGGCGAGAAAACGACGCGCCTTTCGACCTGTCCGCAATAGACGAGGAAAGGGAAAACGAGGGGGGCAGGTATGCGTTGAACGGGGAAAACAAGAAAAATCGCGCGGTGAAAATCGCTTTGAGTGCGGAGTTTGCGCTTGCCTCAGCGCTTTGCGCCACAATCTTTCTTACCAACGTCTTTATGCCCAACAGCGCCGTCAATACCTTTTTCCGTTCGCTCACCAAAACGGACGCGGTAGCGCAAACGGACGAACGCACCTATGCAGACTTCACCCTCGCGCCCGTCGTGAGCGATTTATCGGACGCGCAACTCAACCTTTCAGACACGGGTATCCTCACTTTCCAGGACGCGTGTTGCGTTTACGCCGTCGCGGACGGGGAAATTCGCGCAATTACGCAAAACGAGGACGGTTCTTATACCGTAAAAATCAGTCATTCCGATTCCTTTTCGGGCGTTATCGAGGGCTTACAAACGGTATATTACGCGCTCGGCGACGAAGTGAAATGCAACGTTCCGCTCGGTTATTCGGACGGGGAACGCGAAGTGCAAGTAACGATGTATTCGGACGGCGCGCTGTTAAATTGTATGTATTTAACGGACGAAAATTGCCTCTCTTGGGTAACCGACGGGCAACTCAACGGGTAAACGGGAATGCAGACGCGAAAAAACAAGGGACGGCGGAAGGTCTGCCGTCCCCGTTTGGTATTACACCCGCTTTTCCTCGCCGTGGGGGTTTGGTATTCTTTTACGGGCGACCTGTTTTTGTTTTTGCTCAGCTGTTTGGTCGCTTTACAGCACGAATGTGCGCACGCGTTCGTGGCGTCGAAATTGGGATATACGCTCAATAAAATCGTATTAATGCCCTACGGCGCGGTCATTGACGGGGATTTACGGGGCATTTCTTTAAAGGACGAAATTACGGTGGCGATTTGGGGTCCGCTTTGCAACCTTTTCACCGCCCTATTTTTCGGCGCGCTTTGGTGGTTTTATCCCACCGCGTACGCGTTCACCGACGTCGCCTGCTTTTCCTCGCTTTCTATCGCGCTCGTCAATTTATTGCCCGCCTATCCTTTGGACGGGGGCAGGATTTTTAAATGCGTTTTAGAGCGCGCCTTTTACCGGCGCGAACCCAACCGCCAAAAAGCGGAAAAACGGGCAAACGCCGTCGCGCGCGGTTGTACTTTTCTTTTTTCTTTTCTATTTTTGGCGGTTTTTACGGTATTCGCCTTCCGACGCCAATACAATTTTACTCTTTTAACGATAGGGCTTTTTCTTATCGTCGGCGGGCTTGGGAACAAAAATCAAGACGCCGTATACGAAAAAATTTCTTTTTTCGTGCGCGCCGACCTAACGAAAGGCTTGGAAATCCGTCGCGTTGCCGTGTTGGAAAGTTGTCCTATCAAAGACGCTTTGCAGTTTATCGAACGGGGCAAGTATCTCGTTTTGGAGGTATATTCCAAAAGGGGCGCGTTGCTGTGCGCGCTACCGCAGAACGCGTTGGCGGAGTGTTTTGCGAAATCGGAGAGCCCTTACGAGCCCGTTTCCCTTTTGGCGAAGCGCGTTTGCGGAGGGAAAGAACAAGAAGTTACGCAAAATTTTTCACCCGTTGCGTAAAATTTCTTGCAAAACTTTCCGCGTTGTGCTATACTAATACGGTACGGCCTGTCGTTTGCCGTGCGCCCGAACAGAAAAACGGAATAGGACAGGTAATCTATGAAAAAGGAATGGTTTTTTGATTGTTATTGCTCGCAACAGCACGCCGCTTTGATGGAAGACGGCACGCTGACGGAATTCGTTATAGAAAACGAGCGCGACAACGAAATCGTTGGAAACGTATATAAGGGCAGAGTCACCAACGTTCTTTCGGGTATGAACGCGGCGTTTATTTCCTGCGGTCTTTCGAAAAACTGTTATTTATCTATGGAGGAAACGTACACCGATTACACCAAATACGACGGTACGTACGTACAAACGAACGCCAAACCCTTAAATTTAAAGGTGGGCGACGAAATTATCGTACAGGTAACCAAACCTCCGCGCGGAAACAAGGGCGCGAAAGTGACCACGCACCTTTCCTTCGTCGGAAATCATTTGATTTATCTACCCAATACCGACTTTTTGGGTATTTCCCGAAAAATTACGGACGAACGGGAACGGGAAAAATTGCTCAAAATCGCCGATAAAATGCGTATGGGCAAAACGGACGACGGATTTATCGTCCGTACGCAAGCGCCCTTCGCTACCCAAAAGCAGTTAAAAGCGGAGGCGGAGTACTTAAAAAAACTGTATAACAATATGTTAAAAACTGCAAAAAACGCAACCGTCGGCGCGATTTTATACCAAGACGAAGAATTGCCCATTCGTTGTATGCGCGATTCGTTCGGCGGAGAACTTATCGCCATTCACGTTGGGGACGAGGACTTGTATCAGCGTTTGCTTTCGCTTATCCGTTTGCGCGGCGATATTCCCGAACGCAAGCTTATAAAATACACGGGTAAGCGTTCTATGATGCAGGAATACGGCATTACGCCCCTTATCTATAACGCCCTGCGTCCGACCGTTTCTTTGAAAAACGGCGGGTATTTGGTGATTGAACACACCGAGGCGTTGACGGCGATAGACGTAAACACGGGTAGTTATATCGGGGAAACGAATTTAGAAGAAACGGTGTTTGCCGTCAATTTGGAGGCGGCGGAAGAAATCGCCCGTCAAGTTCGGCTTCGCAACGTCGGCGGTATCGTCGTGGTCGATTTTATCGATATGACGGAAGAGGCGCACCGCCTTGCGGTCACGGAGAAATTGCAAACGCTTTTGGCGCAGGACAAAGCCAAATGCAACGTGTTACCGATGAGCGAATTGTGCCTGACGCAATTCACGAGAAAACGCGTCGGCAGAGAGGCGCTTTCCTATCTCGTCAAACCCTGTCCGCATTGTAACGGAAAAAGCTACGTGCACGAGGATATTTTCGTCGTTATGCGTATCCGCGACGCCATTCTCGATTGTTTTGCCAGCGGTTACACTTCCGCCATTATCGAACTGAACGAAAATATTATGCGTAAAATTTTAAACGAACGGTTATTCGCAAAAGAACTTGCCACCCGTTGGAAAACGACGCGTATTTATATGGTCCCCCACAAAACCTACAAGGAAGAACATTTCACCGTCCGAGGGGATAACGCCACCGTTTTACGCCTGCCCGATAAAGCGCAAATTTTATATTGATTGT
>SVIX01000046.1 GCA_015069285.1 Clostridiales bacterium
GGGGTCGCCGTATACCGTTGCAGAGGACGAGAAGATAATTTTCTTCACGCCGTATTTTTCCATAATTTGCAACAAGGAAACGGTACCGCTGATATTGTTTTCGTAATACTTCAAGGGGAATTTACAACTTTCTCCCACCGCTTTAAACGCCGCGAAATGAATGACCGCGTCGAATTTATGCGCCTTGAAGATGCTTTCCATTTTCGCGACGTCGCGAATATCCGCCTCGTAAAAGGTCACCGTTTTACCCGTGATTTTTTGCACTCTTTTGATACTTTCAAAACAGGAATTGCTAAAATTGTCCACGACGACTACGTCGTAATTTTTATTGAGTAATTCCAATACGGTATGCGAACCGATATAACCGCTACCGCCCGTCACTAAAATCGTCGCCATATATTAAACCTCTTTTTATATTAATTTTGTTAATTTTCTTTAGACGCTTTGCGCGTTTTGCCTTCGTCCTCGTCAAATTCCGCCTCGTCGAAATCGTCCGTAAGTTTAGAGCGAATTTTCAAAACCTTTTGCTTGGTGGCTTTGACGATTTTTATTTCTACGCGTTTACAACGAAGCACCTCGCCGACGGGAGGAATCCCGCCGTATTGTTCGGTTGCCCAACCGCCTATGGTATTCGATTCAAAATTTTCATCCTCGTCTTCCATATCGTACAACTCGAAAAATTCGTTCAACGGGCATTTGCCGTCCGCCCAATACTCGCCCTCGTCAATTTTTCCGAACAGCACTTCTTCCTCGTCGTGTTCGTCCCAAATCTCGCCGACAAGCTCCTCTAAAATATCTTCCAAGGTAACGATACCCACCAAACCGCCGTACTCGTCGGAAACCGCCGCCATATGCACTTTGCGTTTTTGCAAAAGTTTCAAAAGCGCGGAAATTCTCGTGTACTCGGAGGTAAACACGATATCTTGTACCAAATGCGATATATCCTTTTCACCGCGTAAATAACCGCTGAAAAAATCCCGTTCGTGGATAAGTCCGATAACGTTATCTATCGTTTCTTTATACACGGGCAAACGGGAATACCCCGTCTTTTCAAACGTCGCGCGCACCTCGTCCATCGTCGCGCTTTCCTCTACGGCAAACACGTCCACGCGGGGCACTAATATATCCTCTACCTTTAAATCGTCAAATTCTAACGCAGAACGCACGAGTTCGGATTCGTCTTCTTTGAGCGTACCGCTTTCCTCCGCTTCGTCCACGAGCGACATCAATTCCTCGTCCGTTACCGTTTCGTCCTTTTTGAGTTTGAATATCTTGGTTAAGCCCAATTTATAAAAATCGAAAATTTTTCCAATGGGGAAAAGTATCCAATAGAAAAATTGCATTAAGGGATAGAACAAAAAGCAACACTTTTCGGGATAGACGCTCGCCAAATATTTAGGCGTAATTTCACCGAATAACAGTACGACGATGGTAAGCACCGCAGTAGATACCGTTGCGGAATAACTTGCGCCTTGGAGCAAATCCACAAATAAAATCGTACTTAAAGCCGACGCCGTCAAATTGACGATGTTGTTACCCACCAAAATGGTGGTAACGAGTTTATCGTAGCCTTCGTCCGCGAATTTATACACGGCTTTCGCGCGTTTTTTGCCGAGCATCACCATACTTTTGAGCTTGATTTTGTTCGCGCAAGAATACGCCGTTTCCGTTCCCGAAAAGAAACCGGAAAGCAACACTAAAACTACGATAACGATAGTTAGGGGAAGGGGGTCCATAATAATTTATATCCTCCAAAAAAAAATAAATATTAGCCGTAAAGCCATACGACTTCTATCATATTATAATACATTTTCAGGGGATTTGTCAACACGAAAGAAAGCGCATTTGCGTTTTATTTGCATATTTTCACTTTTTCTTCCTTTTTTTCACTTTCTTCGCTCCGCTTTTGCGCAATCCGTCTTTTTTCCTCCGTGGGCATTTGCGCGAAATGGCATCGTACGAAACGGCCTTCTTCCGTTTCTACGAAAGGCGGAACGCACCTTTTACAAATTTCCTCCGCCATAAAACAACGGGTATGGAATTTACAACCCTTAGGCGGAAAAACGGAGTTGGGCATACTCCCTTCCAAAAGTATTTTTTCTCGTTCTTTCTTTCCTGCGCTCGGCAAGACGGGAGCTACGCTCGTCAGCGCAACGGTATACGGATGAAGCGGATTTTCAAAGATGCTTTCGCTATCCCCCGTTTCCACGATTTCCCCTAAATACATAACGGCGATACGGCTTGCGATATGCCGTACCACCCCCAAATCGTGCGAGATAAAAAGATAGGTAAGCCCTTCTTTTTCCTTTAAATCCTGCAATAAATTGAGTATTTGCGATTGTATGGAAACGTCCAGCGCCGACACGCACTCGTCGCAAACGATAAACTTCGGTTTTAAGGCAAGAGCGCGCGCGATGCAAATTCTTTGTCTTTGTCCGCCTGAAAATTCGTGCGGATACCGACCGTACGCGTACGACGGCAAACCACATTTTTCCATTACCGACAACACGTAATTTTTCAACGCCTCGCTACCTTTGGCGTAATATTTATGCGTAACAGGTCCTTCCCCTATAATTTGTCCCACCGTCATACGGGGATTTAACGAGGAATAGGGGTCTTGAAAGATAATTTGTAATTCTTTCCGCAAAATCCGCATTCGTTTTTTATCGCACTTCGCCAAGTTTATTTCTTGCCCCGTTCCGTAATACAAAACCTCGCCACCGCTGGGCGCAAGCAACTGCAATACCGTTCTTCCAAGCGTTGATTTTCCGCAACCGCTTTCCCCCACGAGCGCAAACGTTTCGCCCTTGTAAATTTCCAAGGACACGTCCTCTACAGCCCTGACGTATTGCCGTTTTTTGGACAACGGCGCGTTTTTTTTAATCGGAAAATATTTTTTTAAGTTCTTAACGCAAAGTAATTTTGGGGTGGTTTGCACGTTCCCGTTCCTCCTTTTTCGGATAAAAACAACGGATTTTTTGACCCGTTTCCACGCAATAAAGTTTCGGTTCTTCCTCCACGCATTTTTGCGTGCAGTATTTGCAACGGGGCGCAAACTTACAACCTTTGGGCAAACGGTGTAACGGGGGAACGCTTCCGGGAATTTGTTCCAATTTCTCTCCCCTTTTTCCTTGCGACGGCATAGAAGAGAGCAAGCCCTGCGTATACGGATGCGCGTATTCGCTATGGAAAAGCAAACTTTTTGGGGCGTTTTCCACCACTTCCCCGCAATACATTACCGCCACCTCGTCCGCCACTTCGTTTACCACGCCCAAGTCGTGCGTGATGAATAAAATCGCCGTATTCCGTTCGCGTTGCAGTTTTTGCAACAGCCGTAAAATTTGCGCCTGTATCGTCACGTCGAGCGCAGTCGTCGGTTCGTCCGCTATCAAAACTTTGGGGTTACAAGCAAGCGCCATCGCAATCATTACCCGTTGCCTCATTCCGCCGGAAAGTTGGTGGGCGTATTGGGAAAGCACTTGCTTGGGATTGGGTATTCTTACGGCGGAAAGCATTTTCAACGCCTCCGCCTCCGCTTGTTTTTTACGCATATTCCGATGCACGACGAAGGGTTCGGCAAGTTGACGGCAAACGGAAAACACGGGATTTAACGCCGTCATCGGTTCTTGAAAAACGACGGAAATTTGATTGCCACGCATTTCGTAAAGCCGTTCTTCTTTGATTTTCGTTAAATCCACGGCGTTGCCGTCGCCCTTCTCGTCAAATAAAATTTCTCCGCTTTCAATATACCCGTTTGCGTCCAAAAGCCCTAAAATGCTCATCGCGGAAACGCTTTTCCCCGACCCTGATTCCCCCACGAGCGCAAGCGTTTTTCCCTCCTCCAACGCAAACGAAACACCGCGCGTGGCTTTCACGACGCCCTTGCGCGTGCGGAAGGCGATATGCAAATCGTTCACCTGTAACAGCATACTGTTCTCCTTTACCGAATACGGCTTTTAGGGTCAAGCGCGTCGCGCAAATTGTCCCCGACGAGGTTAATACAAACGGTAGCAAGCGATAAAAACAACGAGGGGAACAGCCATTGCCACCAATAATTTTGTATTACCGTACTGTTATTGCAACCGTTGAGCATATTCCCCCAAGTGGGTTGGGGTTGTTGCACGCCGAACCCTAAATACGAAAGAGAAGACTCTATCAACAAGCACCCGGCAAAATCTAACGTCATACTCACGAGAATAACCGAAACGATATTAGGCAAAATATGCCGAAAGGCAATTCTGCTTTCTTTTACGCCTATCGCTCTCGCCGCCGTAACGAATTCCTTTTCCCGTTCAGCCAATACCTGTCCCCGTATCATACGCGCCAGCCCCGTCCACGACAACGCGCCTAAAATGAGCATAATAATAAAAATACGGGTATTCTCGCCAATATTATAATATTTAATAATTTGCGAAAGCAACATCGCGAACGGCAAAAAAGGAATGGCGGAAAAAATTTCAGTAACGCGCATCAATAGAATATCCACCGCACCGCCGAAATATCCCGAAACGCAACCCACGATAACGGCAATCGCCGACGAGAGTAGCACCGCGACCAAGCCAATCGTAAGCGTCGTTTTTCCGCCGTGGACGATACGCGCAAACAGGTCGCGACCCCTTGCGTCCGTACCCATTATATACCCTTTTAACCCTACGCTTTGCGTAAGTTTTCCCTCTTTATCGACGACGTAGCTTTGCGCCGAACCCGCAAACGCCTTTACCGCCTTGCCGTCTTTTTTTAGGTTGCATTGTTTGTACGCGTTATGCCCCCAAGCGTACGCGTTTCCGTAGTTGGTTACCCCGACGAAATGCCTTGCGCCACCGTCTAAAGAGGTAAAATATTCCCCCGTTTCTAATTTCGGCAACTCGTTCTCCCCGTTTTCAAACACCCCCGAAACGACCAAATCGCCGTTTTCTAACAATAACGCCAAACATTTATTGCTTGCGGTGATTTGCGTCGCTTTTTTATCCGCCAAAAAGGCGTCCAAGGAGGATTGCGTGCCTTCCCGTAAACTTACCGCGGAAGTAAACGCCCTTTCCCCGCCCGTCGTAATTCGCCCGTCTTTTAAAAGCGCAACGGCGGTAGAATTGGTGAAAGCGATTTGCTCCACCCCTTCAAGCCCCGAAAGCGCGGATAAATTGCGAACGGCGTTCAAATTTCCCCAAAGCCAAGCTTTGCCGTCCTTTCTTACCAGCGCAGAAGTTTGATACCCGCAAACGAGCTGTTTTACCTCGTTTGGGTTAATCCCGTTTTTTAATTCCGACGGCGTCGTTAAAGCGTTTAGTACGGGAGTATATCCGTATTGTCCGCAACTGTCGTCCCCCCAACCGACGAGTTCACCCGATTGAGTTAACGCCAAAACGTGGTCTTTCCCCACCGAAAGGAATTTTGTTTCCTTTTTTACCCGTTCGGGAATTTGTTTATAGTCCGTTTTTAAAAGCTTATCTTTGGCGTTCCCCCAAACGAACACCTCCCCCGATTGCGATAACCCGACGCTAAACCCCGAAAACCCGTCTATTTTTAATACTTCTTTTTTTAATGCGCTCGGTACTTTCCGTAAAGCATAGGTAGGAGGCGCGTTTTGTTGCAACGGGTCGGTATAACTTAAATCCAACGGCACGAAAAGAGGCGCGATAAACGCGAACGCAAACAACGCAACGATAATCCCCAGCGCAAACAGCGAAGTTTTCTTTGAAAAAAAGGCGCGCAAAAGCAAATTCCGCGGGGTTTCCGCCAATTCTTCCCCTTGCTCGATTTTTTCTAATTTTGCCGTTTTCTTGCCCGTGAACGCGCGTTTACACCAAGTAAAAACCTTTTTCAACGCATACATGGTACGCTTGTACGCCCGTTTTAAAAAATTTTCTTTTTTCATTCTTTTTTCGTTATCCTTCGCCTTTTTAAGCTTGTACCGCTATACGGGGGTCAACCAATCCGTACGCAATATCCGTCAATAAATTCCCCACGAGGGCAAGCAAGATATAAAACATTTGCAAGGCTATCGCTATTTCGTTGTCGTTCGCCGTCAACGCGTCGAAATAAACTTTCCCCACTCCGTTTATCCCAAAAATATTTTCTATCATAATCGAGCCGGCAAACACCCCCGTCAACCAACCGATTACGAGTGAAACGATTGGGATTAACGCGTTCCTAAACGCGTGAGAATATACTACCGTTCGTTCCTTTAACCCCTTCGCCCTTGCCGTTTTAATGCAATCGAGGGACAACGAATCTATCATAGACGCGCGGACATACCTCGTCATACCGCCAAGCGAGCAGAAAGTCATTACGATAAGTGGCAACGCAAAATGATACAGTCTATCCAAAAGCGCGCGAAAGCCCGTATAATCTTTTCCCACGGACGACATACCTGAAACGGGGAAAAGATTGAGTTTTATCGCAAAAAGCCAAATAAACAAAATCGCAACGATAAAGGTGGGCATACTATACCCTATAATCGTTCCGACCTGCACGGCTGTATCCCGTTTACTTCCCCGTTTCCGAGCGCAAAAAATACCGAGCGGAAAGGTAATGGAAAACGCCAAAAGCGTTGCCGTTAGATTAAGGAAGAGCGTATTTAAAAGCGGGGCTTTTAAAATTTCCGCTACGGGTTTTCCGTAGGAAACCGAAGTTCCTAAATTCCCCTGCAATAAACCGTTAAACGCGCCGTCGTAAAAGGGGGCAAGCCCCAACCAACGCAAATAGCGAAGGAATAAACCGCCGTCCAAGCCGAAACGGCGTTGCCAATACAGATACCGTTCGGCGTAAATTAAATTTTTATTCGACGCAACTTCCTGCATAGCCATATCCGCCGCTTTATCAACGGGCAAAAGATTATACACGAGGTAAATCAATAACGACAAAAGCAGTAACACGCCGAGCATATAAAATAACCGTTTTAAGATATATTTAAGCATAATTTTTCAAAGTTTTCTATTGAGTATGGAATAATCCCACAACGCCGACAAGGTCGGCAAGAACGCTTACGCGTTGGTTGCGCAACCTACGGTTGCTTGTCGGAAGGCTTTGTTCCGTCTTACGACGGCGATTGCCATCGAGGCGCAAAGACGCTGTCTTTGCAATCTGCGAGGAAATAACTTCTCGCGCAAGGCAAGGTGAACCTTGCGCTCGGTCACCGTTCGCGCGAAACATATGCGCTCACTCATCTCGCCCCTACAAAGCATTATCAATGCTTTGCTTAACGGGTAGCTCGTCCTCAACCTTTTGCTTTGGGTTTCCGCACGCCGTAAAATGCGTAGATGCGAGCAGTTCAAGGCGTTGTGAAGGAGCTTACAGATAGTAAGTGACTGAGCAACAACGCCACGGGTTTCCGCACGCCGTAAAACGCGGAGATGCGAGCAGTTCAAGGCGTTGCGAAGGAGCTTACAGATAGTAAGTGACTGAGCAACAACGCTGAAATGCGACGCATATACGCGTTTTACTTTAAGCGTTTTACTCTAAAAAGTCCGCCCTATCCATCAAATAATTGCTACTATAATTCGCGTACATGTTCGGGTCTATCGTCCAATAGAATGATTGGTCGTATACCGCGCTCGTGAACCCCGTCGCAAAATTTACCGCCCCAAAACGCGCTTTGGTGAACCCGTAGGCGGGCATTTGATAGTATTCCCCGAATAGCGCCGAATTCATATCCCCCGTCGTGTAGGTGATATACGCGCCTATTTTTTCACCTGCGTTGGGGTTGTTTTGCCAAGCGGTTATCAATAAGTCGGTAACGGGGTTGGGTTGCGTGCCCATCCAATTTATTGCAAGTGGCATATAATATTCGCCGTTTACTTTTACCGTTTTATACTTATTGTCGGTGGAGGCGTACGCTAAATTATTATACGAACGTTCGTACCCCGTCAGTTTTTTATAGCGGATACCCCCTTTGTTTTCGTCGTACGCGCTACCGTCAGCGTTATAAATCCAGCCACCCGCTCTTAAACTTTGTTTCGCCAAATCAACGCTGTATTCGTATTTATTTAAACGCAATTTGTCTTTCACGGCAAGATAGGTCGGCGACCCCGCGTAATAAGGCGCGTCCACCACGCTACCGTAACCGCCCGTAAACGTTTGCGCAAACTCGTTTCTGTCTATCGTATGCATCACCGCGCGACGGACTTCCACGAATTGCGTAGGCGAAAAATCACAACGGAACGCAAGTTTTCCGTATCCCGCTCTGTCGTAATGCGTTTCTTTGAATTTTACGTTATCCACGACGGCAAGCACCGCCTTGGTTTCCTCTCCGCCCGTTACCCCAGCCAAAACGTCCACTCTGCCTTGGCGAAGTTGGTCAAGTTGCGTTTCCGGTACGATTTTCACGTAAGAAATCCTCTCGATACTCGCTTTTCCGCGAACGTCCCCTTTATAACGCGCGTTGCGTTTAAGCGTTGCCGTACGCGTAGCCACGTCGTAATTTTCTACCGTATACGGTCCGCTATACGGAAATTTCTCCGCGCGCGTTTCTCGCATATTTTGCGCGATAAGGTCAGCGTTTTCGTAGGACGGTATCCCGTTTTTTTGTATTTTATTGTAAAACTCCTTTTGGAGATACGCCCCTTCCCCGTCGTCTTTTATCTTGTATTTTCCCAAATACAAACCGAGTGGTTCAGGCGTAAACGCGCCGTAGCGCAACGCGTAATAATAGTCCGCATATTCTTCCTTAACCGTCACCGAAAAGGTTTTTTCATTCAAAATCCGAATTCCCGAAAAAGGAACGGGTTCTCCGTCACCCGCGTAGGCGTGGAAATCCTCGTATCCGACGAAGGTCAATCCTACGGCGTCGTTTCCGCCCGCCTCCCGCATTACCGCGCTACTGCCGACCAAGGTCGCCACGAGATAATTTTCCGCCGTAATGGGCGAACCGTCGGAAAAGGTTAAACCGTCGGCAAGCGTCACCGTATACGTCGCCGTACCGTCCGCGTTTTTATTTTCCGTATGCGAAGCGATAATATGCTCGTCCGCCCAAACGAACGTTCCGCGTTTATCCGTCGTTACGGTTGCGTAACCGCTCGTCAAAGTCTGTACGGCTAAATCCGCCGCCCCGGGCGACGACTTACCAAACGAGGCGTTTCGGAAAGAGCCTGAAAGTTCGGTATTGCTACCAAGCGTTACTGCATTTTCCGCGCCCGTTACTTTTGCGCCGACGATAGCGTCGGCGACGCTCCAATACGGATTGGTTTCCAATTTATCGATTTTTGCGTTATACACGTCGTAATATTGATTGGAATACAACGGCACTTCGGGCACGAGTTTATTCCAACGCGTAATAAACAATCGCCACCATTCGTTGTAAACCTGTTCGGCGGTTGTATACGCGCCGACGGGTTGGGTATTATACACCATCGCCATAGATAAAAAATCCATACCCAGCTCGTATTTTACTCCGTCCACCGTCGCGTACGCAACGCCGTTCTCCTCCTCTACCATATCCAAAGTCACCGCTTTACCGATTTTTCCGTACACGGAGCGGTAATCTTCCCGCACGATTACGTCCTCTAAAAATTCCTCTCCGCCTCGTTTTTTACAAGCGGAAAAAGGCAATAGCGTTACTGCCGTCAACAACAAGGAAACGGCCGAATTAAAACTTTTTTTCATTATAGCACCCCTTCGTCTATTACTATTTTGTTTCGCAAGACGGTTTTTATACTGTAAAATACTTGACGAAAATGCAATCATTGTGGTATACTTGTTAAAATTATTTTATGTTTACTTTATAAATAAGGAGCTAACTATTAAATAGTCAAGCGAAAATAGGCACTGTTTCAAAAATTTTTAGAAAAATGTAAAGAGAGTAAAAATTGGCGAGACAAAATAGACAATCTGAGATTGTCTGGGTAGAAGATTA
>SVIX01000047.1 GCA_015069285.1 Clostridiales bacterium
TGGTCCTCAAGGCTTACAGGGTGAAGTAGGCCCTGCTGGTCCTCAAGGCTTGCAAGGTGAAGTAGGCCCTGCTGGTCCTCAAGGCTTGCAGGGCGAAACGGGTCCGCAAGGTCCTCAAGGTTTGCAGGGCGAAACGGGTCCGCAAGGTCCGCAAGGTTTGCAAGGCGAAGTAGGTCCGCAAGGCCCTCAAGGCTTGCAGGGTGAAACGGGTCCGCAAGGTCCTCAAGGTTTGCAGGGCGAAACGGGTCCGCAAGGTCCTCAAGGTTTGCAGGGTGAAGTTGGTCCGCAAGGTCCTCAAGGCTTGCAGGGTGAAGTAGGTCCGCAAGGTCCTCAAGGCTTGCAGGGCGAAGTTGGTCCGCAAGGTCCTCAAGGACTTCAAGGCGAAGTTGGTCCGCAAGGTCCTCAAGGCTTGCAAGGGATTCAGGGCGAACCTGGCGGGGTTCTTTCGTTTGCCGATTTTTACGCGTTAATGCCACCCGATAACCCTACAACGGTTGCTGTTGGCGCGGACGTAAGTTTCCCTCAAAACGGCGTTATTTCCAATACGAATATTACGCGAACGAGCGATAGCACTTTCAGTCTTGCAAACGCAGGCGTATATCAAATTTTATTTGAAGTGAGCGTCGACGAGGCAGGTCAGCTCGTTTTAACGCTAAACGGCGCCGAACTTCCCTATACGACGGTAGGTCGCGCAACGGGCACGTCGCAAATCGTGGGAATGGCCATCGTGGAAACGACGGCGGAAGACTCCGTTTTGACCGTCCGCAATCCTGCAGGAAACGCAACGGCTTTAACGGTAACGCCACTTGCCGGTGGCACGAGTCCCGTTTCGGCGCATTTATTGATTACGCAACTCGCATAAAGATTAAGACGACGCGTCATAACGCGCCGTCTTTTTTTACTTCTTTTAACCATTCCGACGCAACTTGCGCGTATACGGCAGAACCGATACAAAGCGCCGATTCGTCAAACTTGGCTTTGGGATGATGCAAAGGAAACTCGTACCCGTCTTTCCTTTCTCCTGACGCAACGGCTACCATTACCGAAGGAACGCGGTGCGCAATATACGCAAAATCTTCCGACCCACCGCTGTTTTCGCGCACGTCACCGCCTAACGTTTGCGAAGTGAAAGTCCTTTCTTTCCCCAACAACGCCGTCAACGTCTTCGTCGCAAACGCCGACAAGCGTTCGTCGTTGACGAGCGTCGGACAACCTCCGCCGTAGACCGTTTTCGCTTTCGCGCGAAAAGCTTTGGCAACGTTTTTGGAGATTTCCTCCACCCGCATTTTTACTTTTTCCCGAACCCTTTCATCAAACGCGCGGAGCGTACCGTGTAAACTCGCCCTATCCGAAAACACGTTCCCTGCTTCCCCCGACTGCAACGAACCGACCGTAAGCACGGCAGGATTGGCGATAGAAAGCTCGCGGGCAGATATTTCTTGTAACGCTATCAAAGTATGTCCCGCCACCGTCAACGCGTCTACCCCCTTCCAAGGCGCAGAGCCGTGACAACCTTTCCCTTTAATTTGCACGCTGAAATAATCGGCGGCAGGCGCGCTCACGCCCGCGGAGGCAACCACGAGCGTACCCGTAGGAAGTTCCACGCCCGTAAGCGTATGCACCATTAGGGCAACGTCCACTTTCGGGTTTTGCAATATGCCTTCCTCTATCCCCTCTTTCGCGCCCTCTAAAATCTCCTCGGCGGATTGAAAGAACACTTTCACCACGCCGTTCAACCGCTCTTCCCTCGCCTTTAAAAGCTTGACCGCCCCGAGCAACATCGCCGTGTGCAAATCGTGACCGCAGGCGTGCATATTCCCGTTTTTGCAGGCAAACGGCAACCCCGTTTCTTCCTTTATCGGCAACGCGTCCGCGTCCGCGCGGAGCAAAACGCATTTATCCCCCTGCCCAATCGTTGCCGTCAAGCCTGCTTTACCGCATCTTTTCGGCGTACAGCCCATTTTTTTTAGCTCGCTTTCTATAAAAGAAAAGGTGTCCTTTAACGCAAAACCCGTTTCTGCGTTTTGGTGCAACCAACGCCTTTGCGCAACCAATTCCGCCTGTATTTTTTCCGCTTGTTTTAATAAACTATCCATAAGGTCAGTTTGCGCAATTTTTTTCGCTTTACGCATAAATAAATATCCCCGCGTGAAAACGCGGGGATATTTATTATCAGTTAAACGGTGAAAAGTTTATCCAAGTAAGGTATTTTCGCGGTAGCCTTTATATTTACCCCGTCGCCTTTAAAGGTTACCCCCTTTTCGTCCACGCTTTCTACGCCGAGCACCGCTTTTACAATCCATTCGCACATCAACGACGCAAAAGCGTGACAACAACTTGCCGTCGGCGTTTTATATTCCCACAAAGTTTTCGTTTCTTTGGCTTGGAACAAGAAGAAATTTTTCAAGTCGCGGATAACTTTTTCGTTTTCACGAATACGCGAAAGGTAATCCAAACGCAAATACAGACCGATAAAGGAATCCGAACGCCACATCACGGGATATTTATCGGACAAATCGGTATAGTCGTGAATTTCGTTGAAGATAATCTCAAAAAGCTCAGGATACTCTTCTTTGCTCGCATACCCAAACCAAAAAGCATAATATTGGCAGGTTTCCGTCCACTCCGTATTCCGTTTCAAAACGCCCTTCTCATCTCTTTTTGCGTTATCCACGAAGAACTTACCGTTAAAACTTTGCTTGACGATTTGCTCGTCCATTCTTTCTGCAATCTTCGCGTATTTTTCTTCTCCGTACATACGGGAAAGCGTTTTCAAGACCGCAGAGAACAGCATATTCGTAGGATAGTTTACCCCGTCGACGAGGGTATTGGCTTTGCTCCACTCCACGAACACCCAACCTGTGATATCCTCTAAAAGTCCGTCGTTGTTCATAAACCGCAACTCGTAGTCCGCCACCGCGCAAAGTTTTTCTTTGAGCTCGTCTACAAGTTTTCTATCCCCCGTTCTTTGCAAATAGCTTTCCACTTCTAACACGAACCACATACACCAGTTATGGATATACTCCCCTTGGCTCGTATGGTCGGACGGATAGCACATCGGAAGCAACCCTTCGGGTACGCAAGGACAATTTTCCGAACGATAATCGCGAAAACACTCTATCGTGTTTTTCTCTACGGCGTTGCTACCCGTGATGATTTTTTCCGCTCTGCCCGAAAAGTAGGTATCGCAAAGCCAGCCCGCCCGTTCACGGGAAGAGCAATCGGTTAAAACGTCCACCGCGTTCGCTTTAAAGGTGTTGATTGCCGATTGAAAAATTAAGTTCAAATCCTCGTCCTCGCACGAAAATTGCAACTTCACTTCCTCGTTTTCATAGGTTATCAAACGAACGTTGCTTATCTTGGCTTTTCCTTTAATGAGATAAATACGCACGTATTGCATTGCGTCCGGTTCAAACGCCGTCAACGAATACTTCCCCTTGCTCAATTTATAATTGATAAGCGATATGGAATGTAAACGATGCACGTCAATATTGCAAGCTCCGCCTAAAAAGGTTTGCGTTCTATCCACCGCGTTGCGGTCTTCCTTCCTGTCGTCGCTTTTGTATCTGTCCACGTAACGATAGTTCGTCGGAGAAATTTTCTCATCGTAATTAATCATAACGTCCGCGTCTTCCGTTACCTCAATATCAAACGCGAGAAATCCCGTAGCGTCTTTGGGAAAACGGTACGCCTTATACGTTCTGCAAAGCTCGTCGTCAACGCTATCCGTTTTTTCAAAACCGTATTTATCGTTTTCCAACGAAATGCGGTATTCCTGTTCTTCGCGCGCAAAATGCCTCGTCCCCCTGCGGTTATAAGAGGCGTCGTTGAATTCCTCAAAGGTCGTCTTTTCGAACACTTTTCCACATTCGAATTCTTCCGCTTGTAAAAGGGTGAACTTAGGATAGGGCGCGGAACTTTCTCCCAACTTACAAATGCTTTGCTCGTCCACTTCCACGGGGCTAAGCGTAAGTTTCCCGTCAATGTTATACGCCTCGATAAAACCTCTTTGATAAGCGAACCGCTGTACCTTTTGCAACTTACTCAAATTTCTATACGCCTTAAAAGCAAACGAATCGGCTACGATTTCCCCGTTTTCCTCAATTTCCCCAGCAAAAAAAGGCGGTTGATTCACGATATAAAAATTCCCTACGCGATAACTTACACATTCCACGTCAATTTGCGCGTCTTGCCCTGCATAGTCTTTCAACGAGTACTCGTTTATCGCCGCGTACCC
Organism: Clostridiales bacterium; assembly: GCA_015069285.1. Taxonomy (GTDB): domain Bacteria; phylum Bacillota; class Clostridia; order Christensenellales; family Borkfalkiaceae; genus Scatosoma. The sequence goes on from SVIX01000047.1 coordinate 4,238, forward strand.
GTGCGCCTTCCTTCTCGGACCGTAGCTAAACAACTCCCCGTTTATCCAGACGCGGAAGGGTACGTTGCTCGCCAAACGCAAAACCGTACTTTCCGTCGCTTGTACGTTATACGAAAAGAACAGCGCTATATTCATTTCATCTCTTAACGCTTTTGCCCAAATTTGTTTCATTTTGGTTTACTCCTTGCAATCGTTTTCTTTTTGAACTTTTATAAAGTTATATAATTCTTTTTCCGTACGGAAAAAATAAATTTCACCTTTATTTTTGGAGGGATATTCGTCCGAAAAACGCCCCTTCATTTATCGCATTATAATCCATTTTCTTGCCTCTCCGTCCGTTATTTTTTATATAGTTTCGCCAAACCGCCCTCCGCCGTTTCTCGATACGGTTTGGGTAAATCTTTTCCCGTTTCGTACATCGTTTGCACAACGAGGTCGAAGGATATCTTTCTGCTATCCGACAAAAAATACGCAAGCGACGAAGCGTTTATCGCGCGCATTGCCGCCACCGCGTTCCGCTCGATACAAGGAATTTGCACCAAACCGCAAATAGGGTCGCAAGTTAAGCCTAAATGATGTTCCATCGCCACTTCCGCAGAATACTCGATTTGCCCTAAAGAAAGCCCCCGAATCTCACTCAACGCCGACGTCGCCATACAGCACGCGCTACCAATCTCCGCTTGACACCCACATTCCGCGCCCGATATAGAGGCGTTGGTTTTTATCAAATTCCCGATAAGCCCTGCCGTTGCCAATGCGTTGACGATTTGTTCGTCGGTATAACCTTGACGCTCCTGCGCATAAAGTAATACGGCGGGGAGCACGCCACACGCACCGCAAGTGGGCGCGGTAACTATCGTTCCGCCCGAAGCGTTTTCTTCCCCTATGGCAAAGGCGTACGCGCACACCAAACGGTTTTCGCGCGTTTCCGCGCTTTCGTCCGCTTGACCGCCCTCGTATAAAATTTTAGCGCGACGCTCTACGTTTAACCCGCCGGGCAAAAACCCCGAGCGTTTTACTCCGCGTTCCGCCGAGCTTTTCATAGCCGACCAAACTTCTGCCAAAAAAGATTTTATTCCCTCGCCTTCACATTCGTATACGTATTCGTAAAGGCGGATATTTTTCCGTTCGCAATACGCGCGGATATCCAACAATTTATCCAAAGGGTACACGTTTCGCGCGTCGTCGTTTTCTTCGCCTTCAATTTGAATCGCGCCACCGCCAACGCTATATACACGCATATGCGCAAGTTCACGATTGCCCAAATATGCATATAAATCCATCGTGTTAGGATGGGGCGGTTGCGTGTTTTCATCCAATTCCACGCACACGCAAGGCAAAACGCTTTTTATTACCTCTTCCGTGCCGTGTCCCTCCCCCGTTTTGGCAAGCGAACCGTACAATACCACTTTAAAACGCTCGGCGTTCGGGTTACGACTTAAAAATAATTTACAAGCGCGTTCCGGACCTATCGTATGCGACGAGGACGGTCCTTTCCCTATGCGGTACAATTCTTTTAACGAATACATTCTTCTTCCTCTTTGGTCTTTCTTACGATTATTATAACATAACCGTTCAAAATTGTAAAACGCCTTACAAGACTTTTTCAATTTTTCCCCAAAAATCGCGCAACCGCGCGCCCCTTTCAAGCTTTTTCAAATTGCAGTATAATCTTATTGACAATATTTACGAAATATGTTATGATAATACACGATTGTCGCACATACTATAAAAAAGACAGGAGAGTTTTATTCCCCTATGAAAAAAGAAAATCGTATCGCTATTACCACGGATAGCAACAGCGGTATTTTACCGAACGAATACGAGGAACAAGGCGTTTTCGTTCTCCCGATGCCCTTTCTCGTGAACGGTAGCTCTTATTTTGAAAACGTAAATTTATCCCAAGCGGATTTTTACACCTTACTAAACGCAGACGCGAAAGTTTCCACTTCCCAACCCAGCGTTGGGGAGCTTACCGAGTTTTGGACGGAGCTTTTAAAAGACTACGAAGAACTTATCCATATTCCGATGTCCTCGGGGTTAAGCGAAGCCTGCTCGTCGGCAAAACGGCTTGCCACCGAATTTAACGGCAAAGTCACCGTCGTGGATAACCGCCGTATTTCCGTTTCTTTAAAACGGAGCGTCCTCGACGCCGTATTCTTACGCGACGAAGGAAAAACGGCTACGGAAATAAAAAAATATTTAGAAGAAACGGCAAGCGATTCTTCTATTTATATCGCCGTAGACACGATGAAATATTTAAAAAAAGGCGGTAGAGTCACCACCGCAGCCGCAACAATCGGTACGATTTTAAAAATCAAACCCGTTCTTGCGATTAAAGGCGAAAAGCTCGATAAGTTCGCTTTGCCTCGTAACATTGTAAAAGCCAAAGAAACGATGAAAAACGCAATCAAAAACGATTTGGACACTCAATTTGCAAAATTTGTCGAACGCGGAGAAATGGAAATATACGTAGCGCACACGAACGACGAAGAAGGCGCGAAAGCGTTCGTAGAAGAATTACAAAAATTTTTCCCCAACGTTCCCGTAAAAGAATACGCTCCCTTACCGTTAAGCGTTGCGTGTCATATCGGACCAAACGCCTTAGCCGTCGCTTGCGCCCGCGTCTTAAAATAAATGGATTGCATAGAAAATCCCGTCTTTTCAAAAGACGGGATTTTTCGTTTCACGTTCTTTGTTTAACGCACCGCAATTTTCGACAAACTGCGCCTTTTAAGCTTTTAAAATTTGCCCGCTCCGCGCTTTCAACTCAAAACTTTGTATTGCGTTTTGACTATCGTTACCAAGCGTTACGGTATAATCGCCGTTATGACAACCGAATTGCATTTTATCGTTATAGAAGTAGAACGCCTCTTTATCCAAACAAATTTCAAAATCCACCGTTTCTCCTTTTTTGACGAAAACGCGTTTATAACCCTTCAATTCTTTATTAGGACGGGCAATATAACAGTTTCTACCGCTTACGTATACCTGCAATACCTCCGCGCCGTCCATCTGACCGACGTTTTTAATTTTTCCAACGACGCTAACGTTGACGCCGTCCGTACGCAACGCGCAATCCGACAGCTTAAACTCCGTATAGCTTAATCCATACCCAAAACAGTACAACGGCGAACCGTCGTTATCGCAATATCCGTAACCGCGACCGGACGGTCTAAAACTGTAACAAAGCGGAAGTTGTCCAACCGAACGGGGGAAGGTAAAAGGCAGTTTACCCGAGGGCGAATATTCCCCGAACAACAATTCCGCAATCGCCATAGCGCCCTGTTCGCCGGGATACCACGCCTCCAATACGGCTTTTGCTCCGTCAATCCAATTCGACATTTCTATCGGCGCGCCGTTCAAAAGCACGATAACGGTATTTTCGTTGCTTTGGCATATCTTTTTAATCAAATCTTCTTGATTTTCTTTTATAACCAACTCACGCTTATCCACGATAATCGCGCCCTGGTCTTGTTGTTGCGCGCTTTTAATCATAGGCAACGTCAAATCGCTTCTATCCATACCCTCGCCTTCAATCACCGAAGTAAAATAGATATTGACGTCACATTCTTTCGCTAAGCGTTCCGCATCACCCTCTTCGCCGAATATTACTTCTACCTCTTCACCCAAATACAACTTTAACGCTTGTAACGGAGTCAACGCGTCTTCAGCGTACCAACCGCCGTATGCACCCGAATAATTCTCCCCAATCGGCAAGACTTTTGCCGATTGACCGAAAACGCCGAGTTTTTTTAACTTTGTTTTTTGCAAAGGTAATATTCCGTCGTTTTTCAAAAGCACCGTTGCTTCCCGCGCCGCTTCTTTCGCTATCGCCTTTGCTTCGTCGTTTCTCACTATACGCGACGCTTCTTCCACGTCAATAAACGGGTCGTCCATAAGTCCTAAACGGAACTTTTGCGTCAACACGCGCAACACCGATTTATCCAACGCCTCTTCCGAAAGATAGCCCTCGTCCAACGCTTTTTGTACCGTTTCCGGCGACGCGTTCGGCAATTTTACGTCAAAACCGTTTTCCATTGCAAAACCGAGCGCTTTATGTAACTCGTCCGCTACCAAATGCTTTTGTTGTAACCCTTCAATTCCGCCGTAATCAGACACGGTAAAACCGTCAAATCCCCATTCGTCGCGCAACAAATCGTTCAACAGTTTCCCGTTACAATGACAGGGCATACCGTCAACGCTGTTATATGCGCACATCACCGATTTTGCACCGCCTTCTTTGAAACAACGCTCAAACGGTTTATAATATACTTCGCGCAAAGTACGCTCAGACGAATGAGATTCGTTGGAATCTCTACCGCCGTCCGCATAATTGTCTATGAAATGTTTCGGGGTTGCAATAACGCCGTGTTTGTCAAACGCCTTGCACATAATCACCCCGAAATTCGAGGTTAATAAGACGTCTTCCCCAAACGTTTCCACCGCTCGACCCCATCTCACGTCACGGCAAATATTAATGTTAGGGGTAAGCACCTGCCGTACCCCAACGACGCGACTCTCCCTTGCTATCACGTCCGATACTTTTTCCATCAATTCATCGTCAAACGACGACGCCAACGCTATCGGTTGAGGAAAACAAGTCGCCATACCCCATTGCGCGCCGTGTAACGCTTCGTCGTGTACGATATACGGTATTTTATTGGGATTTTCACGAATAGAACGGGCTATATCTTTGTTGATGAGCTCCGCCGCTTCCCGCGTCGTTTTCGGTGAAAAGTTTTCTTTCGGGTGATAGGCGTCAGTCGTGTGCATAAAATGCGCCGACGAACGGACGTGACCTTTTCTATGGTCACGAGAATCTACTCCGTCAATAAAAAAGGACATATCTCCGCATACTTGCCAAATTTTGTCTTCCGTCGTCATTTCCGAAAGCAACGCCTGCGCGCGTTCTTGCGGGGACAAACTTACGTCTTCGTATCTTTTCATTTTCAACCTCTCATGATAATTTATTTTTTTATTATTTTACACTATTATAATATAAAACCTGCAAAATTAAAAGAAAAATACCGTGCGAACATAAATTAAAAACAAAAAAGAAAAAGTTTCATTTTATCTTGCTCATTTTGCCTTAAATTTTTCATAATTTTTCAGAAGAAAATGGAAACTATTCTATTTTTTGTAAAACAATCTATAAAAAACAAACGCCCGCGCCCTTAACAAGACAATTTTTAAATAAGGCTATGTCACAGAGAATGGTTGATTAACAAAAAATCTATTTTTCTGTGTTTTTACGAGAAAAATGCAAGAAAGACAAATATTTTGTGAGCGCGCG
>SVIX01000005.1 GCA_015069285.1 Clostridiales bacterium
TTTTCATAATTTTTGTTGCGCGCATCACGAAAGTTTCCCCCGCATTGATACAACCAGAGAGCAATTCCCCGTTCATCTTCACGCTTTTGGGTACGCTTTCCCCCGTCAACGATTTATTATCCAACAAAGCGTTTTCTCCGATTAAAACGCCGTCCACGGGTACTTTTTCCCCGTGTTTTACAAGCAAAATATCCCCTACGCAAATTTCTTCGGGCGATACCTGACGTTGCGTTTTTCCTTTAAATACGATAGCGCGTTCCGCTTTTAAATTTATAATATCGACAATACTGCTACGGGAACTATCAACTGCCATACCTTGTAAAGTTTCCCCGATTTGATACAAGAGCATCACGAGCACCGCCTCCTCGGTTTCGCCAAGCAATACAGCGCCGATAGAGGCAACCGTCATTAAAAAGTTTTCGTCGAAAATTTTACCTTTCGCGACGTTTTTTACGGTACGCACTAACACCGTATACCCAACGCAAAAATAGGCGATTGCATAACACACCAACGCACCAATTTGCATAGAAAAATTTTTAAATAAATATCCACCGATAAAAAACAAAAGAGCAATCGCTACGCGCAACCATTCCCAAAACCGTTTATTTTTCCACGGTTTACAACCGCCCCTCTTTTCGCTTTTGTTCCCTTCTATCACGCGTACTTCTTCAAAATGATTGGCAATTTCTATCGCGCGTTTTAAAGCGTCTTCCGTTTGATATTCAAGCGTCAAAGTTTGCGTAACGAACGCCACAACCGCCCAATCGATTCCCTCTATTTGCGCAATTCTACGTTCTAATTCCGACGCGCAATTTGCGCAATCCAATCCCTCCAAGCGTAAAACAGTTTCCATTTTATCACCTTATTCATCACACACGAGCGCGTGATACACACCCGTTCGTACAAGCTCACTAATATGCGTATCGGCAATCGAATATTCCACGTTTTGTCCTAATCGTTTACTTTTTACGATACCGTTGTCCCGCAGAATACGCAATTGATGGCTGACCGCGCTTTGCGTACCTCCGCACACTTCCGTTAAGTGGTATACGCACATATCGCCGTTCAAAAGCGCAAGTACGATTTTTAAACGGTTTGCGTCGGATAATAAAGCAAATAGCTTACACACCTTTCGCGCCTCCGTATCCGATAAAATTCCCTCTTTTGCTCGTTGCATTGAAATCGTATGCTCTTTCTCGCGTTCACAAAATCCTTTCGCCATATTTTTTACTCCTTTTTATTTTATCTATTCGTAATTAATTTACGTTATGTCTTATTTTTACAAAATATACCGTCCAATAAAACGCTCCCTTTTTTTGACACCTGTCACCCCCTTTTGAAAGAGGTTAAATCGCCATTTTTACAAAATATGCCGTCCGATAAACCGTCCCTTTTTTTTACCCCCGCCACCTCTTTTGAAAAAGGTTAAATCGTCATTTTTACAAAATATGCCATCCGATAACCCGTCCCTTTTTTTACACCCGTGAAGAGGTTAAATCGTCATTTTTACAAAGTTTCATTCCTTCTATTTTCTTTTCTATTTTTTTATATGAGAATATGTTCATATTTTCATATATTATAGCAAAATTTGAGCGGGGCGTCAAGTGTTTTTGGGTAAAAACAAACACACAAAATTACGCAAGGAATCGTTCGAGCCTTTTTAGGAAATTCAATCCTTATTTTCCAGCAAGAACCTCACGCTCCACCTTTTTACAAAAGATTCACTCGTCGACTTTTTACAAAAAATTCTGTCGTCGCCTCATTTTGCAAAAGATTTGGTTGTCATTTTTTGCAAGAAATTCAAGCGTTATCTTTTTTACAAAAAGGTTCGTTCACGTCTTTTTTTAAAAGCGCAATCATCCAACTTTTGTAAAAGCTTCCGTTATCATTTTTCGCAAGAGATTCATTCTCCACCCTTTCCCCCTAAGAAGTTCATTTCTTCCATTTTTTATATAATATATGAGAGCGTGTTCATATATTCATATACAATGTATTTTTTGGATAAGAATCAAACCTTTTACTAAAAGCACCAAATTACACATGGAATTATTCAAGTCTTTTTGGAATATTCAATCCACTTCTCTTTTTTGCAAAAAAAAATCCTATAATTATTTTCCAACAAGAAGTTCGCTCTTAGCTTTTTCAAAAGAGCTCAATCACCCAACTTTTGTAAAAGATTTCGTTATCATCTTTTTGAAAAAGGTTCTATCATTGTCTTCTACCAGAAACTCAGTCGCCATTTTTCCACAAGAGCCTCATTCTCCACCCTTTTCGCTCAAGAAGTCCATTCCTCTCAGGTTTGTTTATGGTATTATATGAAAATATGTTCATATATTCATATAATATAACAAACTTGAATATGTGCGACGAACAAATATATTTTTTACTACTATATGGAACATTTACAACATATCCGACCTTTATAACATATCAAGCGTTTACAATATATCTGACCTTTACAACATATTAGGCGTTTACAATACGTCCGACCTTTATAACACATCAGGCGTTTACAATATATCTGACCTTTATAACATATCAGGCGTTTACAATATATCTGACCTTTATAACATATCAGGCGTTTACAATATGTCTGACCTTTATAACATATCAGGCGTTTACAATATGTCCGACCTTTATAACATATCAGGCGTTTGCAATATGTCCGACCTTTATAACATATCAGACGTTTACAATATATTAGACATTATAAAAAAAGAAGAATTATAACGATAGTTAAAGAAAAACCGTTCTTATTCAGCAACGAATCCACAAAACAATTTCATCTATACCATTACGCGCCCCCGAAAAATAAAACGGATATTTATACCCATTCGCATAAACATCCGTCAAGTTCTTCAATTTTATAAATCTTTTCATGCGTTTTTACTTTTAAGCCCTTCAAATTCTTTGGGGGCAGTTTTAAAAAAACGCATAATGACGAGCATTAAAACAATCCCTAAAACGGGAAAAATTGCGCTTACGAGCATACCCGTTTGCAAACTGAACGCATCGGCTACTATGCCCATAAGTTGCGGAGCGACAGACGCGCCCAAGTCCCCGCCCGCCGCCATCAACGCATACGACGCAACGCCTACGTCGGGGAGTTTTTCTTCCATCATAATCAACGTTCCGGGCCAAAGCATAGCCGTAAAAATACCCGTCATAATGCAAGCAATACACGCAAAAACAATATTTGAAGAAAGCCCAACGACAAGATAACAAACCCCTGCGCCCGTCATACCGATAAGCAATATTCTACTGATATTTTTACCCCACTTTGCGTAAGCGATTCTCGTCAATCCCAAAAGAATGGCAAACGTCGCCATACCGAGAATATCCCCAAGCGTTTTATCAATATGCAATTGCGCGTCCATATAACTAGAAATCCAATTCGACATTACGTTTTCCGCGCAACTGCCAAGAAAAATACACGCGACGCAAAGCGCAATCCCAAGCGTTCTTTTTTTGCTTTTCGCAACGCATACGGTACTTTCTTCCTTGTTCATATCCGGCATAGGGGAAATCATAAACAATATTGACGCAAGGATTGGCAATACCGCAAAAAACATCGTAAGATACGCCCAATATTCCGCGCCTATAAATTTAATAAACAGCGTACCGATTACAACGACGCTAAACACCCCGAACGCATACAAAGAGTGCAATAAACTCATATCTCTTTGTGGATTCTCCGACGGGATTGACGCAATCATCGGGCTTAACAAGACCTCGGAAAGCCCCGCGGCGACTGAAAAGAAAATCGTACCGATTAATAACCCGACGTAAGCAAATTCGGGGAACGCCATAGGAAAAATCGCGTATATCAATAATCCTAGCGACGTAATCAACGGCATAATTTTTACAACAACGCGGATATTAAATTTTTTGGAAAACACGGTAAAAATCAAATCTATCGCCAACTGCGTACAAAAATTCGTTAAAATCAACGTACCTAACAACGTCCACGAAACGTTATATATTTCGTGGAAGGTAACAAACAATAACGGTGGTAAGCAAAACACCGAAGACATTGTAAAATACGCGCTATAACATGCAAACTTCGTTCTTTTAAAATTCACGTTCGCCATAAATACCTTCTTAAAACTTAAACGTTATATCCCTCGTTTTTTTATTACTGTTATTGTACGCGCCTTCTTTCTTTTTGTCAAGTCTTTTGCTCGCTATTTTCTTTAAAAATAAACCGACGCATATAAAAAGCGTTCTTTAAAAAATACCTTTTCAAAGAACGCTTTTTATTTTTTTCGTGCTTTTTCTTATTTCATCATAATTTCGGATATAACGTCCAAAACTTTATCGTGACAACCGCCACAACCCGTCGAACAATGCGTGATTTTTTGCACGTCTTCGAACACTTCCATCACGTCTTCCATTTTGGTATGGTTCGCGAGCGCGTGTTCAATATCCGTATAGCTAACTTGCTTACAATTACAAATGATATAGTTTTCCATAGTATATATAATTCTCCTTTTAATTTTCTTTCGTAAAATTTTCTTTGCCCACACCGCAAAGTTCACATTCGAACCCTTCGGGCAACTCTTCAAATTTCGTACCGGCAACGATACCTCTATCAGGCAACCCGACTTCTTCGTCGTATACCCAACCGCATACCGAACATACGTATTTGCTCATATTTTTTCCTCCTTTTTTATTCCACAAGTTCTTTCGCAAGAGCTTGTATTTGCTGATAGTTTTCTTGGCTGACCGACGATAAAATTTTCACCGCCGTTTGCGCGTATTGTAAATTTTTACACCCCTCCAACAAACCTTGCATAACTTTCGTCGCCATAGGCGCCCAACTGCCGTTTTCAATAAACGCTACCGTTCTGTTTTGGAAATTCCGTTCTTTTAAGGCGTGAATAAAGGTATGCATAAACGGGAAAATCTCGCCGTTATACGTGGTCGTTGCCAAAACGATTTTACCGTAACGGAACGCGTCCTCCACCGCCTCCGCCATATCCTCTCTGGCAAGGTCGGTAACCGTAACTTTAGCGCAACCGTTTTCCCGCAACGCCTCGGCAAGCAGTTCTACCGCTTTTTTGGTATTGCCGTATACGGAGGTATACGCAATAAACACCCCATCGCTTTCCACGGCGTAACTTGACCAAGTATTATATAAATCCAAATAATACGCCAAATTCTCATTGAGTATCGGTCCGTGTAACGGACAAATCACCGAAATTTCAAGGCTCGCAAGTTTTTTCAACAACGCTTGTACCTGCGCGCCGTATTTCCCGACGATTCCAAAATAATACCGTCTTGCCTCGCACGCCCAATCCTCCTTTGTACCAATCGCGCCGAATTTACCAAACCCGTCGGCGGAAAATAAAACCTTATCTTTATCGTCGTAGGTAACGATAACTTCCGGCCAATGCACCATAGGCGCAGTAAAAAAGCGCAACGTACGCGTTCCGAGCGCAAGCGTCGAACCCTCTGTTACCACCACTTGTTTTTCCAAGAAATCCGTTCCGAAATAATTTTTCATCATCACGAACGCCTTTGCCGACGCCACGATACGCGCGGACGGGTATTTTTGGCTAAACGCAACGATATTCGCCGAATGGTCAGGCTCCATATGTTGTACGATTAAATAATCGGGTTGTTTCTCCCCTAACACCTTTTGTACGTTGTCCAACCATTCTTCCCCGAACTTCTTATCCACCGTATCCAATACGGCGATTTTTTCGTCCAAAATCACGTACGAGTTATATGCCATACCGTTTGGCACAGCGTATTGTCCTTCGAATAAATCCAAGTCATTATCGTTGACACCAACGTATTTTATCTTTTCCGTAATTTCCATAGAGAAACGTTCTCCTATTCGTCGTTATTCCTTTATAGTATACTATAAAAGCAAAAAATTATCAAGCGAATGAACGGTTTTTTTTACGCGCTCCCGAAAATTATCGGAAGCGCGTACCTTTTTTATTTCATTATTAAAATTTTATCTACCCCAAACGGCACGCTGATATGTTTTTCCTCGAAGATATCGGGCGTACCGTCTTTCCAACGCGTGCGCATAGTAAACGCCCAAGGTCCGACGGCCCTTTCCCCTCTTTTACAATGGTGCGGTCCGAACAAGTTCCGCAAGCTGGAATATACCACGATACGAATATCGTTTTTACCCGTCTTCAAATACTCCGTAACGTCCGTTTTTTCCGTCAACGTCATATTTTTCGTTTTACCGTTGATGGTAATTTCCGCCATTTGGTATCTACCGATAAGCGACAGCGACCTTTCGCCCTTCCCGTCATACTCGTATTCGCCGTTTAAGGTAATCGTCCCCTTAAAGAACGGGTATCCGTTTTTGTAATTATCCGTCGTAACGGTAGGCAACGCCGTACGAGGCGAAAGTGATAAATCGTCGTTTACCGTAAACGCACCCTTGATATACGCGTTTTCAATATGCGTATCGTAATATAAGCAATTACGTAAGCTCTCGGTTGCGTGCGGGTCAAAAAGCGCAAGATGCACGCCGTCGTGTTGGAAATAGTCCACGCAATACACGAATTCGTTGTCGCCTTCTTGGATAAATTGGGTAATATCCGCCTCGCGGAAATTGAAATCAAAATCGTTCTTGCCAAGCGTAATCGCGTGATTATTCACCGTAAAGGAAATAAAGCGATTCTTTTCCACAATCAGTTTCAACGGCATTTTTTCTCGCACGTTAAAGGTATGTTTTACGTATAATTTTCCTTTGTAATCCGCGCGGAGTAAATCGTCGACGTGCTTATGTATATACGCCTTTTCGCTAAAATTTTCTCCGTCGTAGCTTATCGCGCAAAAATCGCATACCAAATAATTATCGGTCACATCCGTCACGGTAAACGCGTTCGTAATTTCTTGCGTTTGCTCCTCTTTTTGGTAGGGCGTTGCGCTTGCGTCTTTGATTAGAACCATACTACCGCACGGCGGTAAGATATAATCGTTCGTAATATTTTCAAGCTCGAAATTTTGTAAATCCAACGCTTTATACTTTTCCGCAACCCCTTGCAACTTAATTTTTGCAGGGTCGTCTATCGAATAGTTTTTGATAAATAAGAAATCCCCTAAATCGCTACTGCGCGCAGTAATCGCCGCCAAGCCCTCTTCGCAGTAAAATTGTAAGTGCGCGTTCTTTTTAATTTCTTCCATCGTCGTATTGGAAACGAGCGGACATTCTGCCTTCGCCCCGTCTACCCATTCGGGCGTTTTTTCCACCAACAGCTTTCCCGTAAACGCCTTTAAAAGTTCCAACGTCGTCCCCGAAATGTTTTTCATCTTGGGTACGAGCACCGTATTATACTCGTTTTTTCCAACGAAAAGCCGTCCGTTTTCCACTTTGCCGTGACGGGCTAAAATACGCTCGTCCGCAAATTGATATAAAATACCGTTTTTCCGTAAATAGCTTAACGTACCCTCAAACGATTCTTCCAATTCTTTTATGCTATTACGCTCTTCATCACGCACCCAATCAAAATACACGCTACGGATAGGATGAATTATCAACACGTCGTATTTTTCATCCGTATTTGCTACCGTATATCCGAGTTTCGTGAAATAATCGTTAAATTCCCTAAACCCCTTCCACCAATTATTGTGTTTAGAAAACACGGGCGGGTGGTCGTGTTTTCCTTGCCCTGCCATCGAATAGGGGAACAAATGGTGGCACATTAAATTAACGCCGTGAAAGTATTGTAATTCCGCAAGACTTTTTAATTCACGAGGCGTAACGTCGTTACCCGAACACCCGAACGTTTCCGTCAAGATATGTTTAATACCAAGCTGACTTGCAACGCTCCCCACCTGTTTAGAGGCGAGGTCCATATTATAATCTCTGGATAAAGCGTCTATGCCGGGTATATGCTCGTACTCGTAGGTAGACGTGCAATCCGCTCCACCGAACATATGCCCCGTAAGACAGGTTTCTTCAATCGAATGTCCGGTAAATTGACAATTATGTTCCTCGCACCAATCGTATAACTTTTTATAAAAATTCTCCACGTATAAATCGTTGGCTATCGTATAATAACGCAAACGGAACTTGTATCCCCTCTCGTCGTGCAAGAATAACCAAATCAAGCCGTCCCGAATATCTTTGCCATACTTCTCTTCGTACGTTTTCGCAAGCGTCCGCGAATACATAGTCGCCCAACGGTAATACTGCGGTTCGTCCGTAAAAAATCCCGCAAGTTCTTTTCCAAAACTTTCGGAAAAGCGTTCGTAATATTTTTCGTGCGTTTCTTTGATAAACGCGTCTACGACTTCGGGATTGAGGATATCCGTATTGGAAGAACTCGTACGCACATAAATACAATGATATTCCTTTACCCCGTCTATCGGCGCGCCAACGCGAACGTATCCCTCTTTTTCACTTTGCATAAACACGGCAAACGCGCTTTCGTCAAATTTTTCGGTTATCTTATACTCCAAAAATTGAGCGCGATAGCTTTCGTTCCCCAATAACTTCCCGCCGACAAACCCGCTCGGCCAACCGTTTTCGTCGTATACCCAAGCGTTCATACCAAGTTCTTTTGCTCTTTTTAAACAAGCCGAAATACAGGAAAACCATTTTTCTCCAAGATATTCCGTCGTCAAGCCCAAACGAGCGTGCATAATAAATCCGCCCATTCCCGCTTCGTACATTTCATCGATTTGCCTGACGAGTTCCACTTCGTCCAATTCGTTGTTCCAACTCCAAAACGGAATTGCACGGTAATCCGTTAAATCTTGCGCTAAAGCTTTTTGTAAATTCTCGGTTACGCTCATTATTTATCTCCTTTTTCTCTTACTTTAAATATTTGCTTAAAAGATGCCTATCTACGAGCATACTTTACATTATATATTATACTATAAATCCAACAATTTACAAAACAAAACAAAAAAAAATACAAATTGAAAAGGTTAAATGATAAAATCAACTTTTTTTCTGCTCATTTCTTGAAAAAACGCGCAAAACGCTCAATAGAAGTATTTTAAAGATAATTTTACTCCTTAAAAGCAAAAACACACACGCTTAAAGTGGCACTAAAAGAATGAAAAACACGCTAAAAAAGCGTGTTTTTCATTCTTTTTATAACAAGATTTATTAATGCATCCAAAAAAAGTAGAGAAAGAAAAGAACCAACACGAGCGCTACGATAAACATACAAAATACAGGCATTACCGCTCCTAACGCCGCTTTATAAATCGCCCAACGCTCTTTACGGGTTACGTTCGCCTCGCGCAAAGCTTTTCTGTTTTCGCGACTCTTACGGGATTTATAGCCCGTAATATATTCGCTATCCATACTTGCTACGACGCGACCGTCGTCCACGAATTTTTCCTTTTTCTTTTTAGACTTTTTTTCGCGCATTCTTTGCCTCTTGCATTAGTCTTCTTGCGAGTACAAATGACACGCAACTTTATGACCGTTTCCGTAATCTTTAAATTTCGGCGCAACCGTTTTACAAATTTCCATACATTTTCCGCAACGGGTATGGAATTTACAACCCGACGGAGCGTTGATGGGGCTGGGAATATCCCCGCTCAAAATAATACGGTTCATCTTCACGTTGGGGTCGGGTACGGGTACAGCCGAGAAAAGGGCCTCCGTGTACGGATGCATAGGATTTTCAAAAATATCCTGCGTAGAGCCGTATTCGACCATACTGCCCAAATACATTACCCCTATATAATCGGAGATATGTTCTACAACGGATAAGTCGTGCGAAATAAAGATATACGTTAAACCCATTTCCTTTTGCAAATCACGCAAAAGATTGATAATTTGCGCTTGAATGGAAACGTCGAGCGCAGATACGGGTTCGTCGCAAACGACGAATTTCGGCTTTAACGCAAGCGCCGTTGCGATACAAATACGTTGTCTTTGTCCACCCGAAAATTCGTGCGGATATCTTTCGTAATAATGATACGGCAACCCGCATTTTTTCATTATATCCAACACGTAAGCTTTTAAATCCTTTTTATCGACGAGTTTGTGTTCCAACACCGCTTCGCCGATAATTTCACCGATAGGCATACGGGGCGACAAACTCGAATACGGGTCTTGGAAAATAATTTGCATCGACGGACGTAAAGCGTTCATTTCTTTCGTTTTCAAAGCGTTGATGTCTTTTCCCTCAAAGAGAATTTCACCTTCCGTTGCGGGGTGTAAACGCAAAATCGTTCTACCGAGCGTCGTTTTTCCGCAACCAGACTCGCCCACGATACCAAGCGTCGTGCCTTCTTTAATTTCAAAGCTTACGTCGTCGACCGCTTTTAAATATTTCGTAGGACGGCCGAAGAAATCCGTTTCTACGGGGAAATATTTTTTCAAGTTTTTAACGACGAGAATTGCGTCGGAAGTATTTTCCGTTTGCGTTTCTTCAACCAATTCTTCCGTCACCTTCGTTTCTTCGATATTAGACATTCTTTTCCTCCTTCGCGTCCTCGTACAAATAACAAGATACGCTATGCGTGGGCGACACTTGGATAAAGCCCGGATATTCTCCGTTGCACTTGCCTATACACTTATCACAACGGTCTTTAAAGTAGCAGTAATTGGGCATATCGATAGGATTGGGAACTTGCCCGGGGATATTGTACAATCTATCCACCTTACGACGCACGACGGGCTTGCTCTTTTGTAAGCCGATGGTATAGGGGTGTAAAGGATTTTCAAAAATTTCCTTGGTCGTTCCTCTTTCGATAACGCGACCTGCATACATAACGACGACGTAATCCGCCATTTCCGCAATAACACCTAAGTCGTGCGTGATTAACATAATCGAACCGTCAATCTTCGTTTTAATGTCACGAAGTAAATCGAGAATTTGCGCTTGAATGGTAACGTCGAGCGCCGTCGTCGGTTCGTCTGCTATAATTAAACGAGGGTTGCAAGAAAGCGCAATCGCAATCATAACACGCTGACGCATACCGCCCGAAAGCTCGTGCGGATAGCAATCGTACACCCGTTCAGGCGCGGCAATCCCAACAAGCTCCAACATTTCAAGGCTTCTTGCCTTGGCTTGTTCTTTCGTGCAATTCGGGGTATGTAACAATACCATTTCGTTCATTTGATACCCAATCTTAAAGACGGGATTCAACGAAGTCATCGGTTCTTGGAAAATCATAGCGATTTGTTCGCCTCTGATTTTACGCATATCCGCATAGGGAATTTTCGCAATATCAAACGCTTTATCCCCCATATTAAAACGGATACTTCCGTCTACGATTTGTCCTCTCGGTCCTTGTACGAGTTGCATAAGCGATAAGCTCGTTACCGATTTTCCGCAACCGGACTCGCCTACGACGCCCACCGTCGCGCCTTTGGGAATATCGAACGATACTCCGTCCACCGCTTTTACGACGCCTGCGTCCCCAAAGAAGTAGGTGTGCAAGTTGTCAAACTCAACGATATTATTCTCGTCGCGCATTTGCGTCGTATACGCTTCTTCGGAAACGGCTTTTTTCTTTCTCTTTTCAAGCTCACGAATGATGCGCGCGTTTTGTTTGGCAATCGCGCGCGTTTCTTTTGCGCTTAAATAATGTGCTTTTTCTTTTTTCGTGGAATCATTTTTCTTAAATAACATAATTTACACCAATATTTTCCTGTTTTGCTCTTTCGGATTACTTCTTGGATTTCGGGTCAAACGCGTCGCGAAGTCCGTCGCCAATGAAGTTAAAGGCAAGCACCGCAAGCACGATACAAAGCCCTGCGGGAATCCACAAGTTGGGATAATTTTGCAATATAATCGGGTCTTTAATATCCCCAATCATACCGCCCCAAGCGGCGTAGGGTTTAGGTACGCCCAAGTTCAAATACGAAAGCGTTGCTTCCGAAAGGATAACGCTACCAAGCCCCAACGTCATAGACACGATAAGCTGTGGCATTACGTTCGGAATTAAATGGCTGAAAATTTTGCGTTTGGTGGAAAGACCGCGCGCCGTTGCGGAAACCATAAATTCCTGCTCACGCAAGGACAAAATTTGTCCGCGCACGATACGAGCGATACCCGTCCAACCAAAGAAGGTTAAAAACGCCATCATATAATAAATTCTTACGCTTGCTTTTATTCCGAGCGCGTCCAAAATCGCACCGATAATCAACATTAACGGCAAAGAAGGCAAACAGTTGAAGATATCTACGATACGCATTATCAAGGTATCTACCCATTTCCCGAAATAGCCCGCAAGTCCACCTAAAATAACGCCGAGGATAACTTCCATAAATACAACGATAAAGCTAATCGTAAGCGAAATTCTACCACCGTACATAAGACGCGTCAATACGTCCATACCGTCGGCGTCCGTACCAAACCAATGTTCGGAGGAAGGCAACGCGTGGTCGTCTACTTTTTTCGCCGTTTTATCCATTTGGTAAACGGTATACGTTTCGTACTGTAATTCGCCGTTTTCGTCTAATACGGGTTGACCGAATTCGTCGTACATAGGTACTTCGTAGGTAAACTCGGTTACGACGACGTTCATACGGTCGGTATCGTAATCAATTTCCGTTTCGCCGTAGGGCGAGAACAACGGACCGATAAAGGAGAATAAAAACAAACCGATAATCAATACCAATCCGACGATAGAAAGTTTGGAGCGGAAAAAGCGTTTCATTACCAACTGCGAAGGGCTCAACGCCTTCACGTTATCCGACAGGAAACCTTGTTGCTCCGTTTGCGTTTCCGCCTCTGCGTTTTCCACAAGCGTTTCTTCTTGCAATCCGTCAAGTTTTTCTTCGTTCATTTCTTCCGCCTCCTTATTTCAATTTTACGCGCGGGTCAACCACCGCATACATAATATCCGTCAAAAGCATACCTAAAACCGTCAACACGGCAAGGAACATATTATATCCCATAACGAATGGAATGTCCCCTGCGTTCAACGCTTGATACGCCTTTAAGCCGATACCGGGAATCGCGAATACCTGTTCAATAATCATTGAACCGCCGAATAACCCGGGCAACAATCCCGCCAACATCGTTACGAGCGGAATCATCGTATTTTTAAACGCGTGCTTATATACGACCGTCATTTCCGACGCGCCCTTAGCTCTTGCGGTACGAATATAATCCGCCGTCAACACTTCCAACATATTCGTACGGGTATAACGCATCAACCCGCCAATGCTCAAAATAACGACGGTTACCATCGGAAGAACCAAATGCCACGCTTTATCCCAGAAGAGTTCCCAAGGCGTTGCGTTAAGCATACCGCTACTTACCAAACCCAAACTCGTATCAAACCAGCCTAAGTCAAAGGCAAACGTTTTAATTAAGATTGCCGAGAAAAAGAAGGAAGGCAAGGAAATACCCAACATCGTAATTACCGTCGTCGTATAGTCGAAAATACTATACTGTTTGACCGCCGCGCGAACGCCGAGTAAAATACCGAGCGGATAATAAATGAGTAGCGCGATAAGCGTTAATAAGAAGGAAATCCACATATTATCGCCGATAACTTCCATTACGGGCGCGTCGAATTGGAAAGACATACCAAAATCGCCCTGTAACGCTTTGCCGAGCCATTTAAAATATCCAACGATAACGGTATCGTTTAAGCCGTACAATTCCTTCATCGCCGTAATACGTTCGGGACTGATTTCGCTGTTGGGGTTTAACGTAAACTTTTGTTCTACGTAGTCACCCGGCATCATTCTCAATAACGCATACATCAATAACGATACCCCGAAGATAATAAGTACCGATAATAAAATTCTTTTCGTAATATATTTAAACATACTTCACCTTGATACTTTTAAGCGTTCTCTTTGAAAGCGCACGCCTAAAAACTCAAATTTTCCTTTTGTTTGCGAAGGGTTGGGCTTAAGCGCAACCCTTCGCGCATTTTTTTCAGTTAAGCGTTTTGAATAAAGCTTACCTTCCACATTTCACTTAAAGGTCCTGCAAACGGCGTAGGATTTTTCTTAAACGTCGTTGCGTCAAGTACCTTATTGTTGTAAACGTTCATATCGCTTCTTTGGTATACGGGAAGTTCTACCGCAAGTTCCATAACGAGGTCGGACGCGTCACGGTAAATTTGCGCACGTTCCGCCGTAATAATCGTTTCACGGCCTTCGTCGATTTTTTGGCTAATCTCTTCCACGAGCGCCTTTTCTTCCGACGTACCGTCCGTCTTAATGTGGTCGTAACCCCAGTTCAAGATAGACGTTGCTTTACTGTCTTTATGGTAAACTTGGTACATATCGGGGTCAAGCGAAGCGGACCAAGCAGCCGCCCAAATCGCCAAGTTACCGCTCGCAAGCTTGAAGAGCGCTCTCGAATCGGGAATAACTTCGATTTCCATACCCAATTCATTGAGGATATCACGCGCCTTTAAGAAGGTCTTATACGCAGGGTGGTCGGTCGTATCGCCTGCAACGGTAAACGTATATTTCAAAAGTTCACCGTCCGTATCGTACCACTTACCGCCTCTATACTCGCAATCACCTGCTTGCAAATAGTTACGAATCGTTTCTTTTACTTTCGTTTCGGAATCGTAATAGGGATAATATTGCTCGTCGGTTTTACCGTCTTTGCTGATAGGCTCCCAAGCTTCGATACCGTCGTTTTCAAATTCGTCGTATACCCAAGAAGTCTTGGAGAACGCACGATAGATAGGTTCGGACAACGTACCAGGGTAGTAATTTTGTACGAGCGAAATATCCATAGCGGACATAATCGCACGACGAACGTTAATATTAGGTACGAATTTCGCGTTGATACCGATATAACCGTAACCTGCCGTCTTGGACATAATTCTGTTCAAATCGTTGTGGTTGTCAATAATCGCAATATTATCCGTCGTAGCCGAAGGGTCTGCGTAGTGGATAGCACCGCTTTGCAAAGCAGTCATCGTGTTTGCGGAGTTGACAACTTTATATTGAATGTGCTTAATTTTTGCGTTATAAACGGCGTCTCTGTTTCCACCCGTCGTGACGAAGTTTTCGTTACGGATAAAGTAACAAACGTTATTATCCAAGAAACCGTTTGCAAGCTTTTCAAAGCTTTCCGCGTCTTTGCTCCAATCGTAAACGTAGTCGTTCATCGTAGACGCTTTATAAATACCCGCGCCCATAGGCACTTTATTTCTGCGTTTCAACGCATTCATAAATTCAACGCTCGAGTATTTTACACCGAAATCGCTATCGTAATCGGTATCGGAAAGCGCGGCTTCCGTAAGTTCGTTCGTCGAATAGTAATGCATAGGCGATACGGAGAACGCGAAATTCCATTTTGCTTTCGGGTCAACGCCGTTGATGGTAATTTCAAGCATTTCGTACTGAGAATAATCTTCTTCGGGATATTTCTTTTGCCCGTCGAATTCGCTCGCCGACTTAATTTTGATACCTTCGATGTTTTTAATCAAAAGTTGACCGTTTTGCTTACGCGCTTCGTAGTAAAGTTCTTTGTCTTCCGCTGCAAACAAGGTAGAAATCGTACCCGAAGTAGCCCAACCGCCAAGGATTTGCGCAACGAATTCGTCGTCCGTAAGGTACGCGCTCTTTACTTCTTCAATCGCTTGTTCTTTGGTATACGTAGCGTTGGGGTCGTATCCGTACAAATTCCATTCGATAATATACTTACCGTTTTCGTCCTTCGGATAGGTGGTAACGCCTGCTACCGTTTCCGATTTACGGGAAACTAAGCCTTCGTTATAGAAATATAATTGCCAAGGTTGCGTGAACGGATATTCCGTTTGCATAGACGCAAGGTCGGAAGACGCCGCGTTCCAGTCGCTCGTAATTTCTTCAATCCAATAGGATTTAATCGTTTCGATATCCGCTTGAATTGCGTTTACGTCGTACGTTCTGTTGATTTGTTGTTGCGCGCAAAGGGTATTATACGTCGCAATCAAGGAATTGGCGTTGCTTGCTTCGGTTACGTATGCAATAATCGCCATCATACGTTGACGGGAAAGGGTCGCGAAGGTATTTTCCAACGCGGCTTGCGCGCCCTCGGAAATGTTACCCTCTTGTTGCATTTGATAATTACGCAAACCTACGATGTCGGTAGAGTACATCGTCGAAGAACCCGTGTACGCAGGGTCAAGATATACGTACATATTGAAAAGTACGTCGTGCGCCGTTAAAGGCTGACCGTCTGAGAAAAGAATATCTTTTTTCAAAACCATTTGATAAACCGTCGTACCGTCTTTATCACCCGTCGTCGTTGCTTCGCCTCTATCGTCATACATAATTTCGCTGTAATCAAGCGTTACTACCGGCTCGTCCTTACCGTATACGACGACGTTACCCGTATCGTCCGACGAAAGCATACTAATTTGCGTTTGTCCTACTACGCCCGTATCGTAAGCCGACGTAGCGAAGAACGGACTGAATACGCCGTCAAATTCACCAGAGCTAAACACCAACGCGTCTTTTTCGTTGTCAAAACTCGTAGACCCGCTCGGAGGGGTAGGTCCGTCGCCACTGTTGTCAGGTTTACAGCTGACGAGTGCAGGCGTCGCAAACGATGCAACCAACAAAAAACTTACGATAGACAAAAGTTTTTTGCTTTTCAAGAATCTTGAAAATTTCTTTTCCATTTTTTATTTCTCCTTTTTTGTTTTTATTCTTCCGTTTCTATTTTTATGGTCGTAACGTTATCCGCGCTCGTTTCCACAATGAGTACGTTTTCTTGTCCTTCAGCAGGCGCATTGAAATACAATCCGCGACAAGCTGTATCCGTATGGATAACCGCGTCGTAATACGTTTCGTTTTTCCGTACGATACGGCAATCTTTTACCGTTACGCCCTCAAATTTGCCTTCGCTACTAATCTCGTACGCCAAGAATCCAATTCTTTGTTCGCCGGGTATCTTATTCCCTGATACGAAAAACTCGCTCACGTTTACTTTTAACGTCACGTTTTCCAAAATGAGGTCTTTTACCAAACCTTTCATCGTACCGAAAATACTGTGCGCTTTATAGCCTGCGGTTTTCTTTTCCGCCAACGAGGTTACCGTTACGTTTTTCAAGGCGTATCCGTTACCGTAAATCGTACCCGTGAAATTATTTTGCGCGTCCCAAGCAACGCTGTCCGCATAATCTACGTCTTCAAGCAAATACCATTTGCTTGCGTTCGTCAACGTTTTCTTGTTTTCGTTGGAAATAAATTCAAATCTACCCGCAAGGTATTTCACGTAAATTTTAACGTCGTTCGTTTCTACCGTTTCCGTCTTTTCTTGATTGGTTTCCGGGTCGATTACCGTTACTTCTTCCGTACGCGTACCGGGATGCACCAAATCCATCGGCATTACGTTCGTCAAGTCTTCATCCATATAAAAATCAAGGAAGGTGTAATTACTTAAGCTCGGACGAATGTAGTCGGGACGACGGAAAAGTTCGCCGTCTTTTTTCTCGTACAATTTATCCGAAATCGTTGCGCCGGGGTTTACCGTATAACTACGTATTTCCCTTTCGCTCGTTACCATCGTTCCGTCCTCTTGCTCCACTTCTTCCGTCAAGCAAAGGATAAAACGGTAAACTTTCGTCCATTGCGCAACCAACGTAATATCTTCGGTAACTTTATCTTTCGCAAAATTCCACGGCTCGCCCGTAACGAGTACGGGGGTTCTGTTCTCCCCTTCTCCTTCGTAAATCACCTTTCCGTCTTCGTCCGTTTTTGCTTGGAACCAAGACTTCGAAGCGATTGCCGCCAAATTCTTTTCCTCTTCGGAAGACGCTTTCGTTTCGTTTATCAACTGATAATTACGTCTTGTAGGCACTTTAACGGACGCTTGCGTGTTCGCGTCGACGTAGCCCGGCGCAGGCGCAAGTGAATTCTCTTTCACAAGCGCGTACGTCACCGAAGAATTGCTCCCGTACGTTCCGCCGTTCGCGTCGTACGTAACGCAACAATTATATCCTTCCTGTCTTTTCTTTTCCTCTTGATTGAGCCCGTAGGTACACGACGTAAACACGCCCGCTAAAAGCACCGTCGTCAACGCCATAGTCACTCCAATCAAAATTCTTTTAAACAACTTATTCATTCTTGAATAATCCTCCTGCATCCGCACAACGGCGATTGCTCATCGCGCACGCCTTTTTCGGATATTTTATTTCATAACACCGTAAGGCTAAGTTGCGCTTCGGCAATATTGCCAAATTCGTCTTCCGCCACCAAGATAACTTGATAAGAACCCGATCTACTCAAATTATACTTACCGTTTTCGACTGCAACGGGCGTAGGACCTACCTGCGTCATTCTTACGACGCTCGCGATATACACTTCGCAATCCTCCGCAAGCGAGGTATCGTCGCTTACCGTATATACACCTTGCGCCTTCAAAAACGCCAACAAATCAAACGCAGAGATATTCGGCGTCGTCGTCGAAAGCTCTACCGCGCCGTTTACCGTAAGCGTAGGTGGCATCGTTTCTATCGCTTTTACGACGATGTCTTTGTACTCCGTATTCGCAAACGCGCTCTTATAAATATCTACGTACGAGGCCGTTTTAAAGTCGTCGTCCACACTCCAATTATCCACCCATTTATCTTTAACGTAAATTACGGGGGTAACGAAGCGTCCGTTTTTGGTGTAGCCTGCGTTCGTCAAAACGTTCGTTCCGAATTTTACCGTTTGATTGTTGATAAGCTCACCGCGAAGAATAATTCTTCTCAAAGACGTACAACCTTTAAACGCTTGGTTGGACAACCTAGCAAACATCGAATAATCGCTCGTACCAAAATCCGCGAACGCCAAACTCGTACAATTTTCAAACGCGCTCTCGCCCACGCTTGTAAGCGCGTTCGTAAACGCTACGCTCGGCAAAGACGAGCAGTTATAGAACGCTCTCGCATTTACCGTTTGTAAGTTTTGAAGATTGGATACGTTGATATCCGTCAACCGTACGCACCCTTCAAACATACTCTCGCCAAAATAGGAAAGGTTATACGCCGACACGAAGGTTACCGTCGTAAGTCGTTGACAATCTTTGAAAATTCCTTTGCCCATACTTGCAAACGCTTTACCCAATTTTACCGTTTCAAGCGCGCTACCCTCAAAGGCGTAATCGCTCACGTAACGGGTATTATCGTGTAAGGTAAGATTTTTTACCGTCGTGTTATTTTTGAAAGCGTTACCACCGATAGCCACGGCAGTACCGGGAGTCGTTACCGTAACGTCCGTACCCGTGTAACCGTAAACAATCGTTTTGCTGTTATCGAAGAATACGAATCCGCCTTGCGTAGGCATCGTCGTTTCGTAAACGGTATTGGCAAAAACCGTTGCACCGATTTGCGTAATTTCGCTATTAAAGGTAATCGTTGCCAAAGCCGTACTTCCGCTAAATACGTTATCCCCTAAATAATATAAGGAGGAGGGAAGGGAGATACTCGTTAATTTCGTGTTTTTAAACGCTTGCGCGCCAAACCCGAAAATACCGTTCGGTAAAGAAATTTCGTTTACGGGATAATCCGCAAACGCGTTATCCCCTATCCAAATTACGGGCAACTGACCGTGCGAACCGTCGTTATAATATTGAGGAATAATCAACAACAATCCGTCTTTCGTTTTATAGGATTCTGCAACGCTTGCCTCATAGCCTTTCAAGACGTAACCGTTTACGTTCGCGCCTTTATCGTTCGTCATTGACGCGTATTCGTAAACGAGGTTTGCAGACGCCACGTACGGATATAAGCACATATCCATCGCCACCAAATCGTTGGCTAAATAGCGGTTACCGCCAACGGTGTAGAACCCGTCTACCGTACAGCCTTTCGCCTCGTATTCCGCTTTTGCCTCGTTGAGAATCGGGTCTATCACGGACGCGGGAATCACCGTGTTCTTCTTAACGAAATAGCTTTCCGTTTCCTCTGCAAACGATACTTGGCAATAGCTTGCCGAACGCGTCCAAACGGCAAACAAATCTACCGTTTGTTTATGCGGTAACGTTCCGTCAAAACGCTGAGTACCCTTTTCGTCAAACGCCCAAGCGCTGAAATTATATACGGGTCTTTCCGTCAAATCCGCCACGTCGCCTAAATACTGCGACGAAATCGCTTGCGTAATTGCCGATTGGAAAGTATCCAACGCCGTACCGACGTTTAACGTTTCTCCCTCGTTGCCTGATACGGTAACGCTCGTTTGCGCAACCGACGCGTGATTCAAATGCAACGTTACCTGAATATCTTTTAATTGTTCGTGCCATTTCGCATACACGGTAACGATATTCTTAGGAATGGTGACAAGCTCGTAAGGAATCGTCAAAGCCTCGTCAACGTACCAACCATCGAAGATGAAACCCGTTTTCGTGGGCGTTCCTACTTCCCCGACGGGTTCGCCCGTTTGTCCGAATATCGGTTGCATCGCGCTACCGCCGTTCGTGTCAAAAAGGATACCGCTAAGCGTCGTCCATTTTGCGTATACGGTCAAATTATTCTTAGGCATTTGCGCGCCCAAGAAAGAAAATTCTCTGGAGTAGTCCGCGTCTTTATACCAACCTGCGAACGCGTAATTTTCACGCGTAGGTTCTTCGGGTATCGCCAAATAATCGTTAGGCTTATATTGTACGGAAGCAATATCCGAGCCTTCGCCCGTTTCAAAATGCAACCAATACAATTCTTCTGCGCCCCATTCCGCATACAAAGTTACGTCCGAGGTTACGGTAATGACGGCGTTTGCCCTTTGCGTCAACGCTTCGTCGAAACACCAACCGTAAAAATAGCTATCCTCTTTCGTCGTCGTATATTCGTCTAAATTCAAGGTAGCGTTTTCTTCCAACGTTACCGATTGTACCGCGCTACCGCCGTTCGTTTCAAAAGAAACCACGTACGACGCCGTTTCTTCGGGAGGTGTCGACGAGCTGGAAGACGAGGAGCTTTCGTCGTCTTTGCAGGCGCTTAAAAGGAATGCTGAACAGCTAAAAAGCAACGTAAACGCTAAGCTTACTATTAAAGATTTTTTCTTCATTGCTTTCTACCTCCTTACGCTTGCAAGGCGGACATTTTATTTACCGCCTCGTCAAGCTTCGTCTTACATTCTTCCGGTATAAACGCTTTTTGCGTTTCGGACATCATAAAGTAAATCATATTCATTTGCGCAACGATTTCTTTATCCGCCGACGTCAACGCGTTCACGTCAAGCGCCGTCAGCCAATCAAGAAGTTTTTGCGTATCTTCTTCAATCAACTCTTCGGAATACGTTTTTTCCATGAAACAGAATTGATACAACAAGCTTTCAAAGCCTTTCGCGTTTACGGGGATAATCATATCGCTCATTAAGTATCCCATATTGTATACGAAGTTGATATACATCTTATCCAACGCCGTCGATTCTTCAATATAATCCGATTCGAGCGCCGGGGCTTGCAAGCCTTTGAAGATGAACTTCGCATACGGCGTACGCGACGTTTGCGCAAGCTCTTGATTTTGTACCAAAACCATATAACCGAGGTTAAAGAACGCGTACGCGCCAATCGTCTTTACGCTTGCGGGAATTTCTACCGCGTGAATTAATTGACAATGTCCCATCGCCCACGTTGCAATTCTCGACGTTCCGTCTAAGATTTTGAAGGGCTTTAATTTCGTATAATCGTCGTTAATCTCTTGATAATCGCTAAGTCCGTTGGGTACGGCTACGAGTTCGTAAGAACCGTTTTCAAGACGCTTATACAATCCGCCGTATTCCTCGTCCACGAAGAATACCTTATTCTTTGCGTTTACCTCAATCTTGCGTAAGTTCATACACGCTGCAAAAGCGGGCGCGTTGATTTCTTTCAAAGACGCAGGCAAGGTAATCGTTTGCAAGGACGAGTTTACGAATACCGCACCGCCGAGCGAAACGAGTTTATTTCCGAATTCCACGTAATTTACGTTTTGCGTGGATTCCATATAGAACGCCATATCGCCTACTTTTTCGACGTTCGGCATTCTAATAAAGCTTATGTTTTTACAGTTATAGAATGCACCCGCGCCAATTTCTATCGCATTGGTCAAGTTAAAGAAGTTTTGTCCCGAACCGATATCCGTACCAAGGAACGCTTGGTCGCCGATATATTCTATAAACTCAACTTTCATCGTTCTAAGACTGCTACCGATAAACGCGTTTAAACCTACCCGTTCAATGGCGTCGGTTACCGTTACCGTATGCAACGCAGTTGCGTAATGAAAGGCGTAATCGGATATTTCTTTTACGCCCGACAAATTGATAACCTTCAAAACGGTATTTCCTGCAAACGCAAATTTACCGATTTTTTCTACCGATTGAGGAATGGTTACGTTCTTTAACGCATTTTGATAATAGAAACCTTTATCAAGACGATTTTCGTCAATCGGGGTAAAGAAGGCGTAGTCACCAAGCACTTTCGCGCCGTCGCCCATCTCGAACGACTTCAACGCAGGGTCAGCGGAGAAGACGTAATTGCCCATTTCTTTCAAGTTCGCCGACACGTACACGCTTTCAAGCGCGGAACAGCCTACGAACGCGTAACCTTCAAGCACTTCTACCGTATCGGGCATTACGACCTCTTTCAAGGACGCGCAACCTACGAAGGCGGCAGTAGAAATGGTATGTAATACCGACTGCTCGGCAAAACGCACTTCTGCAAGCGACGCACAATCCCCAAACGCTTCCATACCGATAACGCGTACGTTTTCACCAATCGTTACCGTACGGATATCCGTATTTTTAAACGCATAAGCGCCTACGCTTTCTAACGAAGCGGGTAATTGTACGTTGGTAAGTTTCGTACAGTTATAGAAGGTATACGGAGAAATTTCCGTCAAATCGCAAAGGAATACGACCGTTTGCAACGACGTGCAGTCCGCGAACGCGTACTCGTCGATTTCCGTTACCGTCGAAGGAATAACGACTTTCGTGATTTTCGCGTTACGGAACGCGCCGTATCCTATTTTCGTCACGCCTTCAGGAATTATTACTTCCTTACCGTTAAGCGAGGAATTGTTCGCGTAAGAATATTCCGCTATTTCCGTCATATTCGAAGGCACGGTAAACACGTTGCCGTTCGTATGCGGATAATTGGTCGGCGCTAAAATAATGCGCGTGCCGTTCTTATTGGTAAGCATCGTATATCCACCGCTCGTCGCCGTGTTATACACTTCGCTTTCTCCGTTAAGCGTTACCGTTTTCAATGCGTTACAATAAGCAAAGACGTTATTGCCTACCTTTTGGATATTCGAATCGGAATGTACCGAAATGGTGGTAAGGTTCGTACATCTGTTAAACGCCAATTCTCCAATTTCCGTTACGCCCTTAGGCATATCGAAGGAAACAAGACTGCTACAACCGCTGAACGCGTTTTTACCAATCGTTTGACAAGAGCCTTTAAACTCTACTTCCGTCAAAGCGGTACAACCGCTAAACGCATTTTCGCCAATCGACGTTACGTCGTTATGGAAAATAACTTTTTCTAATTTTTTTGCGTTAGAGAATAAACCTTTCACAACCGTAGAACCGTAATAGTCCACCGTCGTTAAGCCCGTGTTTGCAAACACGTTGTTTGCCAATACGGTATCTTTATTCAAGCTTACGCTCGTCAACGCGGTACATCCGCCGAAAACGGAACTTTCCGCATAACGCAAGTTGGTCAAATCTGCCGAAGTCAATTTACTGCAACCGTACATCGCGTAAGAGAACGCCGCCGTTACTCTGGAGAAGTCAAAGGTATCCAATTTATAGCAACCGTCAAACGCGCCGTAGCTCAAAACGATACGTTTCGCCGTAGATTTTTCGCTCACGTTTGCGTAGAACACGTCCCAATTATAGGTGTTGTTGTCTGCGTCGTATTCAATGCCCGACTTACTATCCTCACCAGCGTCGTACCAATACACTTCTTCCAAAGGTGTACCCTCAAACGCGTACGAGGAAATTTGCTCGATGGACGAAGGCAAATAAATTCTTCGAATGGAAGTTCCCGAGAAACAGTTTGCGCCAATACTCGTAACCCCTTGAGGTACGACTACCGTATCCAATCCTTTTACGTCCTCAAACGTACCTTCGTAGCCGTTGCTCGTCGTATAGTATCCCATGATCACGATACCGAGGTTTGCGGGAATAACGAGCATCTTTCTTTCCTCGCCGTTTTCCGTATACGTTTCGCTATACCCTACGCCTTTATAATCGTAGAAATAATAGCTGGTCAACGTATATTCTTCTTCGATATTGATAAGGAAATTACCAATCAAACCGTTGGAAGGCGAAGAGATTAGAATATCTACGACGCCGGGCTTTTTACAAATAACGCGCGCCGACGATGCGTTAGAACTAACGATTTCCGCCAATTCAGGGTCGGAAGTTTGCCAAGTCAAATCGGGGATACTCGTGATATACCAAGGCGAGAATTTAGGATATAAATCCAATTCCGAACCACATTCCACCGAAGCACCGCCCGTCGATACGTTACGGGTCACTTCCTTTGTGCGGTTGTAATAAGAACCAACCGTAATTCTTTCAATAAAGGTATTCAGCGCGTCGCCTTGTACCGTAACGGTAAAGGTTACGTCGTTTTTCGCGTCAACGTTATTAGAAGGTCTTGCCGTAACCGTCGTAGAACCTGCGCCTACTGCGTAGAGCACGCCGTTTTCTACCTTCACTACGTTTTCGTTCGCCGAAGTAAACCAAACGTCAAAAATCATCGGGTCTTGATGATAACGCTTAAAGGTTTTCGGCGTAATTTTACCCGTTCTGCTATTAAACGAGAACGTTTCTTCTATCCCGCACTTGGGACAAACGAAATGTTTCGTTGCGGGTTGCACGTAAGAATTACCGTTCTTTACGACGGGCTCGGCGATAACGTTTTGGAATAACGTATACGGTGCGTACGTCGCGTTTGCGTCGTCTTCCGTTTTTTGTTTCACCGTACCCGTTTCCGCGTCGTAATAATAATCGCCTTTTTGATAGGTATATCCGTTGACTTCGTCAAACGCAAACTGACATTCTACGCCGTGCGCGTCCAAATGCGAACAGATATATCCCGTATAGCCTATCATATCCACGGAGAATTTCGCTTTGATTTTTTCGTCTTGGCTTGCAACGTAGCCCGTTCCGTCCGTCAAATCCAACGCTTCTCCGGGTTGAAGGACGACGTTACCGTTCGCAAGCGATGTCGTCACTTCTTGATTGTTGGAATCTTTATACGTATAGTTGAACGTAATTTCGTCCACGCGCGTTTTGTTAAGCGCCACGAGATACGCCGAAGCGTTTAATGCGTAATCGTCCACACGAACGCCCAACGTATTTTTATAATCGCCCGGCAAGTTTTCAATGCTCTCGATGTAATCGGTAACGTTAATGGAAACCTTGGACGTGCCGTTGAATACGCTGTCTTTAATGGGAACGGGATAGGTCGTTACGAAATCGGCTTCCGTTTCGGATAAAGGTAAAAAGAGTTGCACGCTTTGCGGGTAATGGTTATCAAACACTTCCAAATCAAGATAAACTTTACGAGTGCCGTCCTTATTGTCTTCGTATCTAAACGTGCTGTTTTGAATCAACGGCGCTTGATAGTCCACGTAAAGCTCGAATTCTCTCGTTTCCGTTTTCTCGGACTCGTAATCGTGACGCGCCGTCATAATAATCTTATAACGCTCGTTGTTCATCAATCCGAGTTCTTCCGACGTTAATTCTAATTCTATAACCGAAGGACCCGTATTATGCGATTTTCTTACGTTATATTCCGTTTGGTCGAAAATGACCTCTCCCGTCACCGCGTTCTCGATACGGATATCCATTTCGCCAACGGGGCGGAGCATACCCATATACATTGCGTATAATCCGTAAATACCGTATTCGCCATTCCCTACGGAAATTTTATCCACGGAAGATACCACGCCCGAGTCTGCGTCGTTCGGGGTTCTGTATAAATATTGACCTAACGGCAAGTAGTATTCTTTATAATCCTTATACGCGTAGCCGATAGCAATCGATTCGTAAACCGCGGCAACGACCTTGTCTTCTTCTTTAATGGAAGAATCGTAATGGTCTTTACTAACTTCATACGCGCTCTTATCGAACGCAGGCGCGTCTTCCCATTCCCCGTAGAAGGCAAGGTAAGGAATAGACAAATCTACGCCGTCGTTCATATCTTCTAACGTGATAAATCCTTCCACGTACATACCGTTTTCGAAGTTTTCGTTCAAATACGCTTTTTCTTCCGCGCTCAACGAAATGGTTACGGTAATTTCCGCGTCCGCGCCACCCGCAAGGGTAACCGTTTGCGTTTTTTGCCCGTTTACAAGGAAGGTTCTTTGCCCTTTATCGAGCAAATACGCTTTTTCTTCTACCGTAATATTATCGATAGAAACGCTTTCCGTCATAGCAATCGCGTCTAATTTATAGGTTTTTTCAGCGTCCGACGTGTTTTTCACGTGGAAGGACATTTGATATACACCCGTTTTCAACGCGTCGTCGCCAAGTTCCAATTTGGTTTTCGGGCTATTTTCGACGTACAAATACGCGTCGGTACTGATAGCTTTGCCGATATCGCCAAGCCCTGCGCCTTGCTTTCTTACTGCGTAAGGCAACCCGTTTTCATCGTAAACAATCGTTGCCGTACTCATCAAAAGCTGATTAACGCGATTTGCAAGCGCAATACCCGTCAAACCGTACGTTTGCGAAACGTGTTGACGCAAAAGAGTAACCGCACCCGCCATATTGGGCGACGCCATACTCGTACCGCTATATTGTGCGTAACCACCTACGACTGCGGAAGTAATCTCACCGCCGTGCGCCGTAATTTCCGGTTTAATTTTTAAGTCGTTCGAAGGTCCCCACGAAGAGAAGTCGGACATAAAAGGTCCTGCTTTATAGTCTTCGTTCAAGGAAATCGTACCCGTGCCGTTTTGCACGAATTTTTGTCCGATGGACGCCGAAACCGTACAGGTGGGAATTTTCTTACCCGTACCGAGCGACGCAGAAATCTTACCGGACATATTGTTATAGATAATACAAGCAACCGCGCCTGCATCAAACGCGTTCTTTTGCTTTTCTTCAAAGGAAATATCGCCACGGCTAACGACGGCAACGCAATTTCCTTTTTTCAATTCCGTCTTAACCGCGTTGGTATAGTTACCAGGTCTACCGTAACCGGGAACGACCACATAGCGTAATTCTTTCGTCGACGCGCCGTTCAAAAGCTCTTCAACGAACTTGCCTTGTTGACCGGACGCCGAAGAAGATTCGTTGAAATAAACCGCCGTACCGTCGTCAAGCAACATATACGAAGATTTTTGTCCGGAAATGGAGGCTACGGACAACGCGCTAAAGTACGTGGAGGGCGAACCTACCGTCGCGCTGTCGGGGTTGGAAGTAAGGTTAGTAGAACCGTACGCACCGCCCATAGCGGAGCTTGCTTCGTTACCAGCCGCAACGACGAGGTTGACGCCTGCGGCGTATACTTTATCGTACACCGCGTTCGCCGCGTCGCCGTCTTCTTCACGGGAGAAACCGCAAGACATACCGAGCGACATATTAATTACGTCCGCGCCTACGAGAACGGAGTCTGCAACCGCGGCTAAAATATCGTCCATATCCGCGCCACGCGCCGTATCTTTATCGGAGAACACTTTGCCAATCATAAGTTGTGCGTTAGGCGCAACGCCGATAAATTTCTCGCCGTTTTTAAACGCCTTGTCGTCTTCTTCCGTTACGGAATCGTCTTGACCTGCAATAATACCTGCAACGTGGACCCCGTGTGAATTTGCTATTGCGAACACGTCCGAATCCCCGTCTGCGTAGTCGTACGCAAAAGGAACTTTCGCGTTATAATACACGTCTTCCGCCGTCGTCTTGTTATCGCCACGATAACCGCTTGCCGCCAAACGGGGGAATACTTCTTGTACATCCTCTAAAACGAGTTTTTCTTCCTGAGGCATCGTTTGGAATGCGTTGTGCGCAATATCAAAACCCGTATCGAGTACGGAAACGAGCATTCCGTCACCCTTATACGAAACGTCTGAAGAATCGTAAATACCCGTGCCGTAAACGTCTACGACGTTAATCGTAGGCTCTACGGTAGGTTGAGCGTATACTTCCGAAAGAATAATATTCTTTACCCCGTTCATTTTTTCGATTTTTGCAACGTCTTCCGTTTTAACGACTAACGATACGGCGTTCAAAATGGACGTATACGTATGACGGGCTTCGTACGTCAACGACGATTTATTCAACGTTCTGAAAAAGTCGCTTTGCTCCGTTTCCAACGTATGCGCATAGGATAAGCCTTCGTTAGCGTTCGCGTAATCGGAAAATTCAGAATATTTTGATTGCAACGACGCGCTTTCTAAATACAAATCAAGTTGCGACTTGGATTCAAATTCGACGATAATTCTACGCGTGCCGTTGGCGTTTTGATTCAAATTGTTTAACGCCGTCACCAAATTGTCGTTAAAAAATTGGGTATTATCGAGCGACGCGGTAAAATCGTCGGATAATCTCGTAAGATTATTCTTTGCCGTTACCGTGGGGAATTCGCCCAACCCTACGTTTGCTTGATGATTGACAGGAATTTGAATTGCAACGGACGCGCTTAAAAGCGACGCCATAAAAAGCGACAACGACGCAACTGCAATTTTCTTAGTCTTGTGTTTCAATTTCATGCCTCCTACTTACTCTTCTGACCGCAACGCTTAAGGTTACGGATTCTTCCTTTTACCGAGTTTGACGAGAATACGTCAAACTCGGTCGTTTTATTCTTTTATTCCGCGGGGGTGTACTCAACGTTTAACCCTGCGTCTTTACATTTTTGCAAATAATACGTATACGTTTCCCCGAAATACGAATGGAATTTTTCTACGTCTGCTCCGCTTGCGTCTTTCTCAAGGTAGTAATAATCTTCCAAAAGATTCTGCAACATCTCGTCAAGCATAGACAAGTAGCTGTTTCCGTCTTCGTCTTCCATATCAGGATATTTTTGATAGAACGTATAGATATATTCCAAGTTCATCAAATCGCCCACAACGATTTGCGCATCCGAACTCAAGCCTTGCTCTTTCGCGAACCGTACCATAGAATTACGATACATACCGTATTGGTCCAACGCCGAAATATAATGTTGTTGGTCTACGGAAAGCGTACGATACGTACTAAGCACTTTCATTACTTGGTCTACGTCGTCATAGAAAATATGATTAACGTCCGAAGAACCTACCGTGTTCCAATTTACGAAAGTATAATATAAGTAATGCGCATCCGTAAGGAACTCTTTCAACGTAACGCCGTTTTCGTTTTCGGTGTTGATATCGTTATAATAATCCAACAACAACGTATCCGCCGTGAATAAACTATTTCTCAAAAGTGCCATATACTCTTCACGGATATAATACATCAAGAAATCCGCCGTACCGCCAAGCGTTACGGGAGCTCCGCCCGGTATTACCATATCTTTCGTTTTAATATCGAAACAGTATGCCTTCATGACGCTTTCTTCGCCCGATTGCAAAATTTTGTTAGCGATCATCTCTGCTTTTTCATAGGCAGACAACACGCTCAAAACGATGGTGGTTCTTTGGTTTTGTTGGAAGTTCTTATTCAATTCTATCGTGAAATACGCTTCCGTGAGTATCGTATACAATTCATCGAATTCGTCTTCCCATTCACCCAAATCTTCGATAACGGGATTTTCAAGGTCGGCAAATTTTACGGTTGCCAATTCGTAATACGGGTCGTATACGTAACCCATTTTATTTAAGAATACTTGTTTATCCGCCTCGTCGACCGCGTCGAGATAATCGGCTACCGTTTGCATACCTTGGGTAAATTCTTGCATTACGTAGGGCGTCAAACCGGTATTTGCTAAACTTTCCGCCGCGAGCATAAATTGTCTGAACGCGTCGTGCGTCGATTCGGGTAATACGCTTCTATAATATTTATACACGAAAAATACGAAACCGTTATAACTCGTTTCACTATCGTCCCAAACTTTCGCAGGGAAACGGCTACCGCCCTGCAAAGGCGCGTAGAACGGGTTCAACATGTGCATAAATTTCACTTGTTGTATAGGCGATAACATAAAATACGCTTCAAGCATATTCTCTACTGCTCTTGCGAAATCTTCCGTTTCGTAATACGCTTCACCGCCTACCATTGCGCTATCCATAACCGAAAGAAGTTGCGCCCAAAGATTTTCAAATTCGGGTACGTTTACGTATGCGTTAAAATGATACAAATACCCCATTGTCGTACGACGGAATAAGTTAAACAATCCATCAAAGGAATACAAGACGAATCCGTTTTGTCCGTCGCTAATCAAATAGTCAAACTTCAAGCGGTTATACAAATCTTTTTCCATTTCGCTTCCGTTTTGTAAAATATCCGCTTGTAACTTCAATGCTTTTTCGTAGTTATATAAGAAGTCTTCCGATTTATATTGATAACCGTTAATCATATATTCCGCTTGCGTCTTAGCGTTGTAAAGATATGTATACAACGTTTCCAATTTACCGGGCAAACGGAAATCTTTAAACGCGCTAATCTTCGAAAGGCTTACGTTGTTATCGTCGTCAAGCACTTCTTCATCGTAATAATAATCGTAAAGAATTTCAAATAAATCGTTTTTTTCTCTCCATCTGGACGCCAATGCGTACAGGTTTCTAAAACGGACGTGCGTGTACTCCGTTTCACGCAAAATTACCCACGTCGCTTCGATTTGCGTTTTATACGTCGTCTTCAACGCGTCGCTCGTCCAATCCTTAGGAACGTCTTTAAGCGATTCGTACAATTCAATCATCAACCCAAGTTGACCTGCGAATTCGTCCATCGTTTCCGTGGAATATACCGCGCTCAAAATATCGGCAATCGTAAGGTCTTCCTCGTCGTCTTCAACGGCAGGAACAATCACCGTATCAGCAAAATCCGTTTCCAACTTCTTTAAAACGAGCGAATCTTCATAAATAACGGGATTCTTTGCTTTTAAATTGGTATAGACGACTTTCGTCTTTTCGAAATCCGCACAATCCCAATACAATCCGCCGTCTTTTAAGTAGAATGCGTCTTTATACGATTCAAACGCTTGTTTCCATACGCCAAGACCGTAGGTTGCCGCTACTTTAGCGACCGCTTGAATTTCCGCTTCCGTAATATCCGTTTTCTCGTCGTCGCTCATTTCGAAATAGACTTCCATCGCCTCCAAAGCGTTTTTGCCCATTTCCGCCGTGCAACCCGCGGGCGCTTGTTCGTCCGTGAATTTCAAATCTTTCATCTCTTCTGCGCGAAGTTTGATTAAAGACAAATCGCTGAAACGGATTTGAATATCGTACGACTTTTCATTGCCAAGATATTCTACCGTCAAAGTTTGCGTCAAAGGTGTTTCACGGTGCGCAAGGGTCGCCTGCGCTAAATCGAATCCACGCACCATATCCGTCGTTAAAACTTGATAACGAACGAGCGTTCCGTCGGCGTTTTTCAAAGAAATATATCCGCCCGAAACGTCCAACGCCGTTTCGTGGTTATCGTATTCTTTTTTGTTCGGGGCTTTAAATTCCACCGTAGTTACGTCGTGAACGGAAACGTTGAACGTACCGCTATACGAAACGGAGTCCTTTTCATAAACCACCGTTACGGGCAAAGAAGAATTTGCGCTCTCCGAAGAAAAGCCCGACAGCGTAACCGTTTCGTCGTTCATAGGTACTGTAAAATTCGTACCGTCGTCATTGGTAATAACAAGTTCGCCCTTATCATAATTGAACGGCTCGCCTACGAAATACGCGGATTCGAATTTATCCACGGCAATACGAGGTACGACGTTAATTTTAATCGTCGTCGTTTTTTCTTCGTAGGTAATGGTTAAAATCTGTTCGCCCAATTTATTTTTATCGTAACCGGATACGACGACGGAAGGGTCGTTGAGTGGAATTTCAACGAGTTCGCCTTTAATTTCAGCCGTCAGTTTACCCGTAGCCAAATTTAAATCGCTACCTTCCACGTAGACTAATTGTGGCATATCTTTTTTGAGTACGTCAATTTGTTCGACTTTTTTACAGCCGACGAAGGCGCATGCAAAAAGCGTCATACTTGCCAACACAATAAGAAGTTTCTTCAATTTCATTCTTCCTAACTCCTTTAATGGATTTTTATTGCCCTATTTATAAATTACGCGTCAACGTTTTGCGTCCAAACGGAGTATAACGTTG
This sequence comes from Clostridiales bacterium, assembly GCA_015069285.1. Classification (GTDB taxonomy): domain Bacteria; phylum Bacillota; class Clostridia; order Christensenellales; family Borkfalkiaceae; genus Scatosoma. Next base: position 32,074 of record SVIX01000005.1, read on the forward strand.
CTCCGTTCGGCGCTTCCGCCAACTTATCCGCCGTATATTCCGCCGTCGTCGCATTTGCTTGCGTAGACCAACCGACAAAAGTCCATCCTGCTCTATAAGGCGCGCTAATACCGTTTACTGCTTTCGGATTATCAATACGCGCGTCCGATTTTACGAAGGACACGACGTACGATTTATCTGCCGATAACGTACAATCCCAAACGACCGTTCTATACGAAGAGTTCCATTGTACCCAATATTGCGGTACTTTTTCGTATTCACAATAGAAGGTCGCGTTATTGCAAGCGTTAAACACGTGCTTACCCATCGTAACGACGTTACCAGATAACGTTACGCTCGTCAAAGCGGAACACGTTCTAAACGCATAATCGTTCACCGTCGTCAAGCTTGCAGGTAAGGTAACGTTTTGCAAACCGATACAACCGTAAAACGCATATCTGCCAATTTCCGTCAACGAATTGCCGAAATTAATATCCACGATAGAGGTGCAACCTCTAAACGCGTAATTTCCGATTCTTTCCACGGAGGGAATCGAAACGCTCGCAAGCGCGGTACAACCGTAAAACGCGTAATCGTTCAAGTTCTTCAATCCGTTGCCAATCGTAACGCTCGTCAAACTCGTACATTTATTAAACACACGCGAGCCGATACTCGTTACGTTGTCGGGGATATTCAAGCTTGTAAGCGCGCTACAACCGTAAAACGCGCGATCCCCAATCGATTGCAATCCCGCGCCAAACGTCACTTCTTGCAACGATTCGCACTTATAAAACGCGAATTGGTCAAGCGAACGGACGCTATCGGGAATAGACAAGGTTGCCAAACTCATACATTTATTAAACGCCGAATATCCGATACTCGTTACCGTTTCGGGAATGGTAACGCTCGGCAAATTCAAGCATTGATAGAAGGTAAAGTCTTTAATCTCTTTAATACCCAAAGGCAAGTTTACGTACGTCAAGTTCGAACAGCCGTAAAACGCCGCGCGACCGATATATTGTACCGTTTCAGGTAAATAAATGGAGTTTACCGCTACGCAATTATAAAACGCATAATCCGCAATACCGACGATACCTGCAGGAAGCTCTGCGTTTTGGATATCTTGATTTGCACAGCCGACTACCCATTTATCCATAACGACTAAGCCGAACGAACTGTTCCATTCTCTCGTCGCCTCAAAAGCGTAAGTACCAATTCTCTCCAAAGAAGTAGGGAATTCCGACTTTAAATTGAGTTTAGCACAACCTTGGAAGGCGTAATTATCAATCACTTTCAAGCCGTGTACCACACCGTTTTCATCTTCTACCGCTTGGGGAATAACGACGTTACGCAAGTCTTTGCATTGTGCAAAGGCATATTGCCCAATCACTTCAATCCCTTCGCCAAACGCAAGGTTTGCCAAATATTTGGAATTGTAGAAAGCGCGTTTTCCGATATATTTTAAGCTTGCAGGAAGGGTCAACGCCGTTACGTGTTCGTTATTTTCAAACGCATAATCGGCAATCCCAACGATACCGTCGTCTACCGTAATCGTTTCAAGTTCCACTTGGCAACGACCGGTAATCCAACCGTCTACGACGACAACGCCCGACGTGCAATCAAGCCAAAGCTTACTTTCCGTAAATACGTTTTTACCTAACGTTTTTAAGTTGGAGCTTAAATCCACGTCCGCCAACAGCGTACAACCGTAAAAAGCGCCTTCGCCTATCGATTCTACCGTATCGGGAACGTTTATACCCGTAAGCGCAACGCATTTAGAAAACGCGTACTGCTCAATCGATTTTAAGCTTGAACCAAACGTTACGTTCGATAAAGCGGGACAACCCAAAAACGCGTATTCACTAATCGTTTGTAAGCCGTCGCCCAAATCGATATTTTGCAACGCTAAATTTTCCGCGAAAACGTATTGCCCTACGGTAGTTACCGCATCGGGAAGTACGACGTTATTTAACGCGTCGCATTTGGAAAAGGCGTATTCGCCAATCGAAGTTATTTTGTCCCCAAACTCTATTTTTTCAAGCGAACGGCAATACGCAAACGCATAATTGTTGATGCTCGTTAAATTTGCGGGAAGTTTTACTTCCTTCAACGACCTGCAACCTTGGAACGCGTACGCGCCGATAGAGGTTACGGCATCGGATTTAAACGTAAGCGTTGCCATATTCGAACAGTTATAAAACGCACGCGTACCGATACTTTTTACGTTTTCGCCAATCGTTACCGACTTAACGTCCCTACTTTTGTTTGCGAACGCCATGTCTGCAATTTTCGTGATGGGCTTGCCACGGTAAGTATCCGCAATTTTGATATCGCCCGTCGCCGAACCGATACTGCGGACTTCATATTCCGTCTTATTATTTATTAACGCGAAAACCATTCCCGTTTCCGCTTCACGGTCAAAATGGAACGGTTCGGACCAATCCGAATCCAACACGTTTTCGTCACCGCTCACTGCTTTTACCGTAATGGTATACGAGCCTTCTAACAGGGACTCCATCGGATACGAGGGTTTTTTACTGTTATACTCTTCGTCGTTTACCATAATTTTATAGCCTTTGGCGTCTTCAATCTCTTCCCACGTTAAACGCAAAGTCGTTTCGTCGACTTTAAACGTTTGAACGTCGGGAGTTGCTAAGGTAGGCTTTTTGCAACCTACAAACACCATAAGACATCCTACGATAAAACACAAAAGCGTGAGTAATCGAAGTTTTTTCATTCTATCCTCCTTGGAAATATTGAAAAACAATCTTTTCCAATAAGCCTTTTAACTTATACCTATAATAACTTTAAACTTTTGCCCCGTAGAAGAAAGTCGTTTTTTAACTTTCTTCTACGATAAGGCTTTTAATTGGTTTTTTGCTGTAATGCTTTTTTCGCTTTGTAATCACGAACGATTTCGTGAGGCCACTTAAATTTAAACTTACGCACGGCGATGTCTAACAAGAACAACACAAGCGCAATGATGATAAACGGAACGCGAGGGTCGTACGTGCGTTTCAACGTCCGTTCTATTTCCTCGTAAATTTCTTCCGCTTCCACGATTTCTTCGCCTCTACCGTTAATCGCGAGCGATTCCATTAAATCCGCACCCGTCGTAACGTCAACGAACATGTCGTATTCTTTCGAATAGGAGAACGTTTTGTACATTTGTACTTGCGAAACAAGCACGCCTTTCGCATCTCTCTTTTTAACGGTCAACAAGTGCACGCCCGGTTGCGTAATGGAGAAAGAAATTCTACTGTATCCCTCTTCTTCGCTCGGCGTAATAATTCTCGTTTCCGTTTGCGAACCTTTGCCCGTCGGACTCGTTATCTCAAGTTCTATCTTTTCGCCTTGCTCCATATCCGTATAAATACTCATATTCGTATTATAGTTTTCTTCCTGCAATACGATATCCATATCTTGCGGACGAATATTTTGCGTCGGGAATAAACCGTTTATGATATTTGAGATAATCCGCCTACCCGTAGCGCTTTCCATAAATTTAGCAGACCACACCTCGTTTAAGTCGCACATAAAGCTACCGACCATACCTTCGCCGTACTTCCATTGTGCGTAAATGGGAACGAATTCTCCCATCAGCGTTGCCGTCGCGTTCGTTTTTAATTTCGTACCGTAGAACCCGTCAAGCTCAGGCATATTCTTTTCATCGATACCCGTTACGACGTTTGTATAATTTGCAATCGTCGGAACGAACGGTTCGTGGTTTACTGCCTTAATTTCAGGCATATTCAATTCTTCACGCATAATACGAGGTAACGTGGAAACGTCCCAAACGTCGTAGAAACGACCACCGCCGTCTACTTCTGCCGCCCTTTTAATGTTCGTCTTATCCGAGCTGGAAATGTCTTCCCCGATAATTACGAACGAGAAGGTAATTTCCGAAGTGTCGTGATAACGGCGAATAGGCGCAACGTATTCGTCATAGCCGTCGGCAGGAATACCGTCCGTTACGAGAATAACGTGTCGTCTTTGTACGCTCGTCAACGCTTTAAGCGCGGCGCCCGAACGTTCAAGCGCACCCGTGAACACCGTACCGCCACCAATCTCTACGGCGTCGATAGCCGCTTCAATTTTCGCGCGTTGCGTCAACGGCGTCATTTTAATTTCTTCGGAATACGTTTCTTCCAACGTCATAACGCCACACCAGTCACGTTCGGACAAGGCGTTCAAACAAGCTTTCGCGCCTTCCTTTGCAAGGTCGAGTTTCGATTGTCCCGACGAAGAGAACGCGCCGTCCATGGAACCCGAACGGTCGATGATAAGCATTACGCCGATAGGAGGCGTATAATCTATCGCTTGCACGGGCAACATTTCTTGGTAAAGCGTATTATACATATCTTCACGGTTATAAGCGTTTGCTACGACTTCCCCGTGCACGTCCAATACGGCGTTACCGTTTTCGTCTACTTGATTACCGCCGACGGTCAAAACGCCACCGCCGATATCGTTTACGTAGTTGTATAATAATTGGTCAAATCCTTCTGGCATATCTGCGTTTGCGATATTTACGAGAACGACTTGGTCAAATTGACGTAAAGCGTTTAAATCTTTGGGAGCTTTTTCTTCGTCCAAAATATTTAACGTAGTGATTTCCAAAAGTTCGTTTTCGTCCTCAAGCAATTCTTTCAATGCTTCCGACTCCCCTACGTTTCTCTCTACGAGCAATACTTTGGTAAAGCTTTCCAAATACATATACGATTGATAAACGTTGTTTTCGACATATTCGTCTGCGCCACCCGATACTTTAAAGCTTAAAGAATGCAATCCGGGAACGGCGAAGGAGTGGCTTACTTCAAATTCTTGCGTACCCGATTTTAAATCCACGAGCATAGACGCTGCGGGCGCGCCGTTATCGTACAATTCAAGTTCTACGTTGCCTTCAAACGAGCTTTGTACGGAAACGCCTACTTTAAATTCGTCGCCAACGTTTACGTTATAATCGGGCGTCGTCATTCCAATCAACTGAACTTCCGATTGCGGTTGTTTCGCTTCAAAATAAACGGTACTTACCTCAATTCCTTCCGCCGCGATTGCTTTAATCGTCGTTGCGACCTTACCGTCCGTTTCCAAACCGTCGGAAATTACAACGATTTTCGCCGTTTCCTTATTTTTAAATAAGTCTTTCGTGTAATTGAGAGCCGACGCGATATCCGTCGCGCTACAATCAGGCTTTTCCGCGTCTATATATTGACTATAAACGCTATCTACGTCCGTCGTAAGCGGAACTGCGTACACCGGTTCACCGTAACCGAACGTTACGATACCGATTTGACATACGTCGCGACTGTTTTGAATTGCGGACTGAATGAAATGGTCTTTATCCTCATCCGTTTTCTCTCCGCTATACGAACTGTCTACGAGAAGGATGACTTCCGTTTCCAAATTGGGAATTTCGTAACGGAATTCAATTCCTGCAAGAACGGATACGGAAAGAACGAACGCAACCAAATGCAATACCATAGAAACGATACGGTTTCTCGTGCGTCTGTATCTTTTCGAGATACGGAAATACAAGAAAAAGGTCAGCGCAAATGCAGGAATAATAAGGAGCAACAACCAAGGATATGAAAAAGTAATTCTAAAATTCGTCATACGGTTACTCCTTTATGCGTCATGCGCTTGTAATAAGCGTTCCAAAATCAGTAAGGCAACGAGCGTCGCCGCAAAATAAATCAATAGGTCTAAATTATCATTTTCCTTCTTTATCGGCACGATTAATTCGTATAATTCGTCAACCGTTTTTCCAATGTTGCTTTCTACCGAAGGAATTTTTACGAAAAACTGTTCTTCAACGGGTTTCCCCGACATCGGAGTTTGTACCAACGTATACGTACCGTATTCGCTAACGACGAGTTCCGCGGGGAAATTTTCAAACGTTTCTTTGATTTTACCCGTGCTGGATTCTACCGATAAATCGTTACCTCTCGCATTGAAAGATACCGTATCGTTTACGTCAAACGCGTACTCCGTCAACGTCGAAGGCATAAAATATTCGAAAATGTTATACATCAAGATAGGGAAATCTACGAACATCGAAAAGTCTGCGTAGTTTACGCTGAAAGGCATCAATACCACTTTTTGATTTTCATCTTCCCTAACGAGCAACACGGGGTCGCCTGCGCAATATAACAAAGGCGTAAAACCGTCGAAATTAATCAACTTCTTATATTTTGAAAGTTGCATTTTTTCAGGATTGATACGCTCGGTAAGCTCGTGCGTTTCCCCGTAAGAAAGATTGAACTTTCCGTTTACCTCACTACCCATAATAACGGGCAATCCTTCGGGGACTTTGTTCATATTAACGAGCATTACTACGCCGTCCGTCGGCATAATATCGGGCGTGGCGTTTTCGTAGATGTAAAAATCGTAACCTTCTACGGGCAATTCCGACGTTTCTACTTCCTTGTTGATTTCCTTAAATTCAATCGACCAACGGGTGCTTAACGTGTCCCGAACACTCATAACCGACCCCGCGAAGAAGATATTCGCGTTCGGGCTATAATACAAAATCTTTAATTCGGGTTTTTTACCGCCGTAAATATAGAAGTCGTTATCTTCGGGGAAGGAATCGTTTTCGGAGATATACACGTGTACGGATTCAAACTCGTGGATTGCCGTTTGCATATTTTGCGTAACGAAGGAAACTTTTTTCGTTTCATCACCGCTACAACGCACGGGTAAAGACATTGGTATTGTACCGCCCCCGTTTGCGCCTTTTACGTCACAATGTACCATAAGGTCCGTATCGCGTTGATACGCTGCCACGGAAACGTAAAACGTATAGTAGTTTTCTTCTACAACCGCTTCGCAACTTAAAATCGCCGCGTTCCATTCGCCGTTTTCAGATACGTCTACCACCGTTACACCGTTATGCGAAAGATATTCGGTACCCGTATAGAGCAACACTTCCGTGTCCGCGTTGACGTCAACGATTTTTTGCGCAAGCTTTACCGCTCCGTCAATATCAGCCGAACCGTACGTACAAGCGTCCTCGTCTACCAATTCTGCAAGCGTTGCAAGCAAATCCAAGGATTCTTCGCTCGTACTTCTTTGCGAAATGTACGACGCTTCTTTGCCCGCGAAAATAACCGTTACGTAACCGTTTTCTGCTAATACTTCCTCTGTCATTTTAGAAACTTCAGATACCGCGCGTTCAAAACGAGAAACTTCGTCGTATTCTGCGCGCATCGCCGCCGAAGCGTCGATAATGGCAACTTTTTCTAAAATTTCAGGCTTTTGGTTTTCTAAAATTACCGGTCGAGCTAAAATGAGCGCGCACGACGTAATTACCAAAACCTGACAAATGAAGAGCAAGATATTCCTAAACTTGTTAATAGGAATTTTCTTCCGTCTGTATTTTAAGCTTAATTCCCATACGAACGTACTGGAAACAAACTTTTGTTGAAAATTCGGTTTTAAGATATAAATAAGGATAAGAACGAGTATCCCGATTAATCCTAAAAAACCTAAAGGTGCAAGCCAACTCATGCCATTATACCTACCTTCAGTAACTCACCAAAAAGCATTTTTTCAATCTTCTTATCCGTATCGATTGAAATGAATTCCGCCCCACGCGATACGCAGAAAGACTTTAAGTCGTCTTTGAAATCCGTTAAGGCTTCTTGATACGCCATTTGTAAGCTACGGGTTATTCTTAATTTCATATTTCTCGGGTCTGCTAAATCTTCAGCTTCCGAGTCAATCAAATTCAATCTACCGTTGTAAACCGGTTCAATTTCATCAGGCGTCATAATTTGTAAAAGCAATACTTGTCTTTTCTTGTAAACGAGATAATCTACCGCCTTCTTCCAATCACTCTTGGTGAAGAAATCGGAAATAATTACCGTCAAGCCGTCGTTCGAGCCGGTATTCGGACAAGACGTAATGGCTTTTCCGAGATCAGATTCTCCCGCAAATTCAAGATTTTCAAGCTCGCTAATCGCCCTGAAAAACGAAGTTTTCCCAACGATAGTGCCAAAAGGGTCTTCCGCTTTGTCGCCTTTTACCAATTTGAAAGACAATTTATCCATATTGTGAACGGACAAGAATCCAAGCGCCGCCGCAACGGCAACCGAATAATTCGCCTTTTTACGGTCTTCCTTGCCCATCGACGCGGAACAGTCCAAAAAGATTTGAACGTGCATCTGTCTTTCGTCCGTGAAAAGTTTTAAGAAAAACTTCTCAAAACGGCTATAAAGGTTCCAGTCGATACGTCTTATATCGTCGCCGAGCATATACTCACGATAGTCCGCAAATTCTACGGTTTGTCCGTACGTACGTACGAGATGTTTACCACCGAAAAATCCGCGAAGGTCCGCTTTCATATTCAATGCAAGCGTTTCAAGACGCCCGAAAAACCCATCGTTTAAATACGAGTTTTTCATTCTTTAACTCCCTTATTGTTCGCTTTCCGTTTCTTCGCTCGCAACTTCTTCAACTACTTCAGTTTCGTTGTTTTTCATAGCCTTTTTCGCCGCTTTCTTCGCTTCTTTCATCGCTTTCTTCATTGCTTTCGCGTCCATAGCGACTTCTTCTCCAACGGCAACTTCTTCGTTTGCAACTTCTTCGCTCACGATAGGCATTTCGATATTTTCAACGGGCGTAAGCTTGTAACGCTTGCTTACTTCTGCAACAATCATCTTAATGATTTCATCCGCAGAAACGCGCTCTGCAACAGCTTCGAAGGTCAACTTCAAACGGTGACGGAGAACGGGATATGCAAGTTCGTTGATATCGTTGTAGGATACGTTGAATCTACCGTTCATAAGCGCCTTAACTTTCGCCGCGGAGATAAGCGCTTGTCCTGCACGAGGGCTGGCGCCAAGACGTACGTACTTTTTCGCCGCTTCGCTTGCACATTCGCTATCAGGGTGCGTTGCCGAGCAAAGCGTCATCGTGTATCTCATAACTTCTTCCGCTACGGGGATTTGGTTTGCCGTTCTTCTCATTTCAAGCAAATCTTCGCCGTTACAAGCCGCGTCGGAAACTTCCGCCATCGTCTTTTGCGTCATGTTAACGATGTCCATAAGTTCGTCAAGGGAAGGATTTTTAACGATAATCTTGAACATGAAACGGTCCATTTGCGCTTCGGGCAAAGGATACGTACCGTCTTGTTCGATAGGGTTTTGCGTAGCAAGTACGAAGAACGGTTCTTGCATCTTTCTCGATACGCCCATAACGGTAACCGTGTGTTCTTGCATGGCTTCAAGAAGAGCCGATTGCGTTTTCGGCGTAGCACGGTTGATTTCGTCGGCAAGAATGATGTTACTGAAAATAGGACCAGGTTGGAACTCGAATTTAGAGTTTCCTTCTTCGTCTTTTACGATGATATTCGTACCCGTAACGTCGGCGGGCATCAAGTCGGGCGTGAACTGAATACGCGCAAACGGCATATTGAAAACACGACCAAGCGTTCTAACCAAACGCGTCTTACCAACCCCGGGCACACCTTCAAGCAATACGTTACCGCCTGCAATCATCGCGATAACGGTTGCTTCTACAACTTCCTTTTGTCCAACGACGTCACGCTCGATTTGCTTGAAAATATCCTTGCATTGCACACTAAACTTCTCGATGTTTTGTTCTGTAACCATAATATAATTTCCTCTCTTATTTATTTTCTATTTTTTATTTTTTTTCTTTAGAGTATGACGTCAAAATACGTCTGAATCAAAAGTCTTAATTCTTCAGGAATATCCTCGCCCGTCGCTAAGTATTCCATAGCTTGATTGTAATAGTCTTCAAATACGTCGCGATAATAAGTGTCGCCGTCTATTACCATATTGTTTTCAGTATACGCGCCGTTCGCGCCGGGGTTAGGCTCACCTTCTTCTTGGCTCGGTTGGTCGGACTTACCGGGGGTATCACCTTGTCCCGGTTGACCTTCACCTTCACTGCCTTCGCCTTCGCCTTCACCTTCGCCTTCGCCTTCACCGTCGCCGATTTGACCAAAGGTTGCCACGTACTCGACGTCCTCGCCAACGCGGTAATCACATCTGTACGGGTCGGTAACGCCGTCTGACCATTCGATAAACGCCCATCCGTCTTCCGCTACGGCAACTACTTCGGTAGCGTTTCCGCCTTGCTCGAAGATTTGTACCTCGTCACCTTCAATCATACCGCCTTCTTCGGCAACGTAGCTTACGGTTACGGTAACGACGGGTTCGTCGGGAATAATCATATCAATTACTTCTTTACCCGTAGAAACGATACCCTCGTCGCTCAAGCCCGTCACGGTCGTCATACCCGCGCCCAAAACGAAGAGCACGCAAAGCCCTATAATTAGCGCACGGGAAAATACGAAACGCATAAGCCCTGCATCCATAAGCCCAAGCTTAAGTTTTGCGTCCTCTCTTTGCTTTTGCGCAATATACGATTCGTCCTCGATAAATTCGTTCATCGTAATCATACGCTCTTCCGTACCAAGTTGCTTGTCGATTCTCTCCGCAACCTGCCTACTCGTCGGCTTATACTTCTTCACGTATAAAAGCGGGGTAACAATCGCCGTCGTAAGCACGAACGCGAGGATAGACCATAACAACCCTTCCGCGTCTAAAAACCAAAAGATAAACGCGACGAGGAAGTTCACGGCAAAACCAATCGTCAGTCCGCTAAACAACGCCTTAATAAAACCCTCTTTCGCCAAACGTGAATAGTATTTGTCGAATAACTGTTTTACGTCCATATATGTAACTCCTTTGCCACGAAAAACGTGGCGTTTTTTTCTTTTTTGTATATCATCGCCTACGGTATACATTATATATATCACCCTAAAAATAGCGCAAAACTACATAATAACACAGTATAGACTATAATATTACATCATACAGACAACATTATATCACTTTACAAGCCTTCTTGTCAAGTAAAAAAAATGAATATAGTAAATTCTTTTTCGTGATAATATAAATTTTTTTAATCGAAAAAGGAAATTACGCCTTTCACCGCAATCCGTCTTTTTTGCCCCTACGTTACCACAAGGCGTAGGCGTGGCAATCTCTTTCCTCCATCGGATTACTTCGTCGCTTTTCCTCAAGCAAGGCAAAGTGAACCTTGCGCTTTATCACCCTTCGCGCAAAGCATATGCGCTCACTTATCTCGCCCCTACAAAGCGTTGATAACGCTTTGTAGGGGCAACTCGTCCTCGTAATGACAAAATAGAAGGGCGTAAAAAAACGAAGGGCTTTCGGTTTGCCCCGAAAGCCCTTCTAAAAACTTCTTATTCAGTTTTTATTACAAGATTCCCATATCTTTTGCGCCGTCGAAGAATTCACAACCATTCTTACAATTCGTACAACCGTCGATTTGGAACATCGTATCGATCATCGTCGAATACATATTTTCTTTACCGCCTTGGCTATAGAACGAACCTTCAACAAGTTGCAATTCCTTAGGTAAGGTCAATTCTTTGCAATCCTCGAACGCACTTGCTACAGCGGTCATCTTCGTGAAGTCGTAACCGTTTGCAAACGTTACGGTCTTCAACGCCGTACAACCGTCAAACGCTCTCGCTTGAATTGCGCTCGTACCGTGTTTAACCGTTTCACGCTCAACCGTTTCAACGAACATATCGCCAATCGCCGAATTGAAGGTTACGCTTTCCAAGTTCGCGCAATCGGTAAACGCGCCGATACCAATTATCAATTTTTCGGTAAAGCTTGCGATACCCGTTTCCTCAAATTCTACCGATTTAAGGTTCCTACATCTCGCAAACGCGTACGCGCCGATACCTTGCGCACCGTAAGCGTGCGAGTTACCGCTACCGTTAATGTTCCAACCCGTCGCGCCTACTGCTTCGCCTCTTAAACGGTTAGGAAGCTTCATCGTCGTAAGGCTCGAACAGTTGTAGAACGCGTAGTCACCGATGGACAATCTTTCCGCACCGCCTTCAATAAAGTTCACTTCTTCAAGAGCGGTACAATTTGCAAACGCATACGCGCCGATACCGTCAACGTCGTTTTCAGCCCACCAACCGAAGGTCCAGAAGGTTCCGTCTTTACCCATATCGCCCCAGCTCTTCTTTTCGAAGGTAGAACGAACGGATGCAGGAATATCGATAGACTTCAAGGATACACAGCCTTCAAACGCCGCGTCGCCAATCGCTTTAAGATACTTCGGCATCTTCACTTCTTCAAGTGCCGTACAACCGCGGAACGCTTCCGAAGGAATTTCCTCAATCGTGTCGGGCAATACGACTTTCTTAACGTTCAAGCCGACAAAGATACCTCTTGCAAGCGCCGTAATCGTCGGACGGATTTCCAACGTTTCGGGAACGTTCGGGGTAACGAGAATCATCTTCGTGTACGTAGCGTTATACAAGATACCGCCGTCGAACGCAAACTCAAGGTTACCGCTTTCTACCGTAATGTTATCCAACGTGCTCCAACCCGTGAATACGCCGATACCGAGATTGGTAAGCGTTGCGGGGATGAAGAATTCGGATACTTTCACGATATTTTCAAACGCGTAATCGCCAATCGATTCCAACAAAGCGCCTTCGGGAATATTGATAGCCTCTACGCTCGAACAACCGCTGAACGCAGACGCGCCAATGGAAGTAACGCTTGCAGGAATATTAATTTCTTTCAATGCAGACCAGCCCTTGAACGCGTTGTCGCCAATCGTCTTCACGCCGTCGGGAATAACGAGCGTTTGTACGAGTTTCGCATTTTCAAACGCACTATTTCCAATCGTTACCAAACCGTCGGGCAAGATTACGCTCTTGAGTGCAACGCAACCCTTAAACGCGTTTTCACCAATCGTCGTTACGAAACCGCCGATTTCAACGCTTTCCAACTTCGAACAGCCGTAGAATGCGTTCTTCGAAATTTCTTCCAAACCGCTCGAAAGTTTGATACTCGTCAAGGCAGTACAGTTATAGAAGGCTTGCACACCCATTTGCGAAACGCTATCGGGCATATCAAAGCTTGTTAACGCCGTACAACCGTAGAAGGTATCTTCACCGATATAACCGCACTCGCCAACGTTCACGCTCGCAAGTTTCGTACAATTTTCAAACGCGCCTTGTTTTGCGCCGTTGCAGTTGAGCGTACCCACCTTCGGAATGGTGATGCTCGTCAACGCCGCACAGCCGTAGAACGTACCTTGCATCGTCGTTACGTACGCGTCTTCCGCAAATCCCACTTTCGTAAGTTTCTTACAGCTAAGGAAGGTAGCATCCATCGACGTAATACCGTCGGGAATATTCGTAACTTCCTTCAAGTAGCTATTGTTTTGGAAGGTTCTTTGCAACGTCGTCGTGGTGTTATCGTCTTCGAAATGGATATAACCGTAACGCGTATTTGCAAACGCCCAGTCGCCGTTTACTTCTACTTCCGCAGGGATGGTCAACGTATCCTTACCAGCATTACCAAGCCTGGTGCAATTGTTAAACGCTCTGTCGCCGATAACCAACGTGGAAGCTCTTTCCGCGAACGTTAATTTCGCGACGGAACTGCTCGCAAACGACTCCCAACCGATAAACAACAAATCTGCCGAAACGACAAGTTCTTTAATATTCGAATTAGACTTGAACGCGTACGTACCAATCGTTTGTACGCCTGCAGGCGTTACGTATACGCCGTCGTACGCCGTCGTCGAACCTTCTACCAAGTTACCAATCTTCTTTGCTCTCGGATAGTAAACGAGCGTTTTGCCGTCTTTCGTGAATACGACGCCGTCTACCGATTTGAAGTATTGGTTTTCTTCAGGGATATTTACCGCTTCCAACTTCGTACAGTTATCGAACAAGAAGTTGGATTGTTGTTGGTTACCAATCGTCGAAATTTGCGAGAAACTCGAAGAGAGGTTCAAGGTTTTCAAATACGACATACCCGTAAACACGTTACCGTCAAGCATCGAAACGCCGTCGGGTATCGTCAATTCCGTCAATTTCATTCCTTGGAATATAGCGCCGGAAAGGGTGGTAATCTTACTGCCTTCTTCGAAGGAGAAGGAGGTGACGGACGAACACTCTCTAAACGCATACGTTCCAATCTTTTCTACGTTTGCGGGCACTCTAATCGCCTTAAGCTTAGTTGCTCTGTAGAACATACTATTAGGAATTGCGGTTATCTTACAACCGTCCGCGAAGGTTACTTCCGTTACGGTCGTACAATCTCTGAACATCGACTCACCGATGGTTTCTACGTTTGCAGGGATATATACCGTCTGCACCTTGCAAGAGCTACCGTAGAACATACTCGAACCGATTGCCACCGTACGTTCGGGGAATCTTACGTTCTTCAAATTGGGCATATTCTGCAAAGCGTTATTGCCAATCGTCAAAGGCAATCCGTCCGCATTGTCCGCGTCTTCCCAAATAATTTCGCTTACTTTGGAATACTGCGCGCAACGATCCGCAAACAAGGTTACCGTCTTAGGTACGGTTATCGAACCCGTCTTTTGTACGGGAACGAACATCATTTCGTTCAAAACGCCGTCTTTTACTTTATAGAGTACGCCGTCTTTAGAACCGTAATACGCACCGCCTTCTTCTATGTTAATTTCCTTAAGAGGCGAGGAACTACCGGTCGTAAATATTTGTTGGTCGACGCCTTCCCAAGTTACGTACGCACCGCTATAGGTCGTATAGACGGGAGCAAGACGCTTAGGTAAGGTAATCGAGGTAATCGGCGTATTCTCAAACGCTTCACGTCCGATAGACAATTCACCCGTACCGCCCATTGCGAAGGTAATGTTCTTAAGGTTCGTATTATAGAATGCATTGTTGCCGATAGCCAATTCTTGCACGGTATTTTCGTCTACGTAAGGGGTATTTTCAACCGTCTTAGGAATGTAGAAGGAAGTGATTGCCGTGGAGGCAAACGCACTCGTACCCATACGTTGCAATCTGCTGTTTTCGGTAACGTTTACCGTGCTCAACGCCGTACAGTTACTAAACGCCATATACCCAATGAGAATCGTTCTGTCGGGAATATCAATCGTGGTAAGTTTCGTACAGCCTTTGAATACGCCGGTAAGCGAATTGCCTTGTTCTTTATCTTTTCCTTCTTCTTTACCGTCTTCTTTGCCGTCGCCTTCGTCACCTGCGTCCATACCTTCGGGCAAGTAGCCGATAATAAGGTCCGCCGTGCCGTTTGCAAAGGTTACGTTGGTAAGGTCTACGCAATCGTTGAACGCCATATAGCCGATTTTTTCAATCGAACCGGGGATTTCAATGGTCGTAAGACCAGATTTTTGGAAGGTACCAACGGGAATTTCCGTTGCGTTGAAGCCTTCTGCGAAGGATACTACTTTCAAGTTGACACATTCTTCGAATACGTTCGTGCCGAGTTTTTCCAAACCTGCGGGAATTTCCACCGTATTAAGCGAAGATTTCGCAAACGCGTAGTCGCCAATCGTCGTTACGCCTGCAGGGAAGGTTATCGAGGAGATGGATACGTTGTAGAACGCTTTCGCCTCAATGATTTCCGCACGCGTAGGCAACGCAATCGTTTGTACTTTCGAACAGCCTTCGAATGCGCTTTCGCCAATCGTCAATTTCGCGTCGTCGTTACCGCTTTCGAAGTCCAACGTAGCAAGTTCTAAGCTGTTTGCAAACGCGCCTTTGCCGATATGCGTTATCGTGTTATTGATAACGATTTTCGTGATATAACGCATACCCTTGAACGCGCCTTCGGAAATGCTTTCCACGCCTACGGGAATGACGTACGAACCGTCCGCTTCAACGGATTGTCTTCCCTTCGGGAAGAATACGAGTTCTTTACCATCTTTACTGAATACGATACCATCGATATCTTTATAGTTTTCGTTATCCGTAGCTACTTTAATCTCGGAAATGTTGATACAACCGTCGAATACGCCGAGGTTAAGTTTCTTAACGCTTGCAGGAAGATTGACTTTCGTCAAACCTTTACAATCGTTGAATACGTAGTTACCAAAGGTCAATTCTCTGCCGTTTTCTTCAAACGTTACCGTTGCAAGCGCGCTTGCATTGTCAAACGCATAATCGTCAATCAACGCCATCGTTGCAGGAATGGTAAGGTTACGAAGACCGGTTGCGTTCGCAAACGCGTACTTACCAAGTTGCGCTACTGCGCTACCTTCTTTAAATTCAACTATTTTCAAGTTGGACATATCCGCAAACGCATAATCGCCAACGATAAGTTCCATACCGGCAATCGCGCCGTCGGAGAATTCTATTCTCGACGCTCTCGAACAGCCGTAGAACGCGTATTCGCCGATAGATTCCACGTAACCGGGGATGATGATTTGCGTTAAGCGGTTACAATTATAGAACGCTCTTTCGCCGACTTCGATAATACCTCTGGGAATGGTGTACGAACCGCTTCTTGCCGCAGGGCAATAGATGAGTTTATTCTTCGCGCTATTCGTCAACACGCCTTCTACAGAGCCGTAAGTTGCGCTACCTTTTTCTACGTTAATATAAGACAATGCGTCGCAACCTTCGAACAAGGTAAGCGTTCTCGTTTCTTCGTTGATTTGAAGTTCCGCCAAACGGCTAGGTAAGGTGATTTCTTCAAGGGAGATACAGCTATTAAACGCGCCGTCTTCAATCGTCAACGAATCGGTACCGCCTTCTGCGAAGGTAACTTTCGTTAATTTTGCACATTCTCTAAACGCGTTACCGCGGATAATCGCTACGCTCGTAGGAATAACGACTTCGCTAATTTGCGAACCACGGAACAGGTTCAAAGGAATTTCCGTTACGCCGTCGGGAATGGTATACGTACCTTTTTTCGCCAAAGGATAATAGAAGAGTTGCGTTTGACCCGTCAAATCGTCCTTTTTCAAGAGTACGCCGTCTACCGACGAGAACACGGGCGTATTATTGCCGTCTACGTGGTATACGTTGATTTCTTGAAGACCGTTACAACCGTAGAACGCCGTTTCTCTTTCAATAATCTTGACCGTATCGGGAATGGTAATGCTTACGATATTCGAACGCGCCTCAAACGCGTAGCCGTCTACTACCGTTACGGGGATGGAATTATACGTTTCGGGAATAGTAACCGACGTTATCTTGTGGATATTTCTACCTTTGGATACCGAATACGTACCGTCTTCAAGCAAGGTGAAGGAAAGCACGTCGCTTACGTATTGCGCGTAAACGGTTGCGCCTTGTTTCAAGTTCCAAGGTCTTAACGAGTAACCTCTATCGTCCGTGAGCTGTTGCGCGCTCGAATCGGGGCCAGCGAACCAACCTAAGAATACTTTACTCGTATCCTCTACCGTAGGTACGTCGAATTTAAAGTCTTTCAAGTAGGTTACGTTACCCGTTGCCACACCCAATTCGCCGTGCGCGCCAACTTCGTAAGTAACTTCGTAGCCCGCATTCGTCCAATACGCGTACAATACGAGTTCGGAGCTTTCTGCAAAGTATTCGTCGTCGTACTTATCGCCGTTGCTTTCAGGTCCTTTCGGGGTATTGTACCAACCTGCGAAGGTGTAACCGTCTTTTTCAGGCGTAGGCAAGTCAAGCTTGTCGCCCATTGCTTTATAAATAGGATCAAGTTCTTTTTTACCGCCACGTACGTCGAAGTAAATCGCTTGTACGTTTTCTACTTTAAGTTGTACCCATTCAGAGTAGGAACTGCTTTCTTCCGTTACTTTTGCGAAACGCACGTAAATGACGTTCGTACCTTCTTTTGCGAAGGTTACGGGCGCGCTCGTTACGTTTGCGCCGTAGTTTTGGATTTCGCCCGATTCTACTCTTACTTGGTAACCGGTCGCACCTACTACGGGTTGCCAATTCACCATACCGGATTTATAAGTAAGCGCGGTGCTCATTACGCCGTAATAAATCTTCGTTGCGTCCGACCATACCGATTCGTTGGTATCGCTCGTCGCCTTGATTTCTACGTTGTAGATTTCACCGTCTACCCAAGAGAGTTCCGTCGTGATATCCAACTCGTTCGTCGTAACGTCGCGTACGACGTTGCCTACCTTGACGGTATAACCCGTTGCGCCCGCTACTTCTTTCCAGTTCAATTTATATACGCCGTTTTCGTTTACGAGCGTTACGTTGCTCGGCGACGCCAATTTCGTTTTATTGTAAACGAGTTCGGTTGCCTCAGGCGAGTTATAGCCAGCCGTTTCCGCATATACACTCACTTTAATTTGACCGTTTGCGTCCGCGGGACATTCTTTGAGCGAGAAGCTCGTCTTCGTGCCGTTGTTTACGACTTCGTGCGTATGCGTTTCGTCACCGCAAGTTACCGTAACGATATATCTCGTTGCGTTGGCTACGGGATACCAGCTAAGTACTTGCGTATCCTCGTTGACCGCAAGACCGGTTACTTTATCGAGTACACGGTTATACACGAACGTTTCAGACGTCGTGGAAGCGTAACCGTCCGCCGCCGCCGTTACCGTAAAGCGAATACCGCCTTCTTGCATTTCGCAAGCGCTGAAATTGAAATGCGTCGAATCGCCGAGGTTGTACGTCGTATGCGTATGTAAATCGTTACCGCAATCAATCGTTATGTAATACGTCGTTGCGTTTTCCGCGCGATTGAAAAGCAATACGTTTCCGTCGAGTACCGTAAATTTAGATACGCGACCAACCGCTTTATTTTGATAATATCTCTTTACCGTTTCGGAGTTATTCTCCGCACCGCTTTGCGCCGCCGCCGTTACGGTGATTTCGTAGTCGCCTGCAGGAGCAGAAGCGAAATCAATCGTATAGTTCGTACCGCTGACATCTTCGTCTACCGTACTAAAGCCACGGGGACCCGTTACTTTTAATTTGTATACGCTCACGCCCGAAACGCCGTTCCAAGATACGCCGTTTTGCGTAACTTCTACTTCGGGCGCGGAAAGCTTAGAACCGAGGTTATCCGATTCCCAAAGCGCAAAGAGAGTGGTATTTGCCTTAAATACCGTATCGGGAGTATATTTATAGGTAAGCTTTTCGCCGTTTTCGTACGCGCTTATCCACCAACCGCAGAACTTATACCCATCTCTCGTGGGCGTAGGCACGTCGTAAATTTTTCCTGCGTACGTTTTCAACTCCGCAATCGTATCCGTTTCATAGCCTAAATCAAAGTCTACGACGTATTCTTCCATCGACGGGTCTAACGACGCCCATTGCGCGTATAACGTCATATTGCCCGTTACGACTTGTTCAAACGAATAAGGAATTTTATATTCGCTATCCGCATACCAACCGAGGAATTGATGTCCCTCTTTTTCGGGGTCGTCGGGTTTCACAAACGTTTGCCCGTTCACCACGATTGCGTCGGGAACGTCGCTTCCGCCAACCTCTTCGTACGAAACGGTGTAATAAATCTTTTTCAAGAATTTATATTGACCGTCGTCGTAGTTCAACGTCAGTTCGTTGCCCGCCAACGTCGCTTGCATCGTACTGCCGTCGTCAAAAGTCAACGTTAAAACGTCGCCTTCAATTTTGTAAGTGGCAGATTTGCTTTCACCTTTTGCAATAAACGTTGCGTTGTAGTTGTCTTCCAATGCGAGCTGGTATTCGTCAGAACCCGTATCGTAATAAAATACGCCAAGCCCGGGTACGTGTACGGGTTCGTCTTCTTTACAAGACGCTAAACCGCACGCAGTAGAAAGAGTAAAAGAAACAAGCAACATGGAGAGTGCATTTTTCCGCCAATTACGCGTGAATTTCTTTCCTTTCATAAGTTTTGCCTCCTAAACTGCTTTATTTTTATTATTTTTGCTTTTCAATGTATCAAAAAAAATAATAGTTTCATAAATTATAATCGTTTTTTCGAATATTGTCAAGCGTTTATCATCACTTTTTTGAATTTTTATAACAAATAAGCGTAAAAATATACGCATAAACAAAAAATTCGTTTTTCTGTTCTTTTTCCTCTCGTAAAGGCAAGCATATCTGTCAATAAAAAACGGTTTTTTCCTTATTTTTCTTTCAGATACGCGCCTTTTCGCAACCTTGGTCGATAAGACGAAGGGAGCGTCTTTGTGCGCCGACAAGCTCTTTTTTCTGTCATTTACCGATAGAACGTTTACGCGTTAAAGAGATGATAAATACTTTAACTGCAAAAACCGAGCGCAAACTTCAAGTTTACGCTCGGTTTTTTTAATGATTTTTTTTTGTATAATTCACAATTTTATTTTTTTCTCATTTATTGCTCATTCTAATATCGTTCACTTTAACAAGCATTTCGTCCTCATCACACAACATCAAAATCCCTGCTATAATATTAACAAACAACAACACGCATACTTTAAAGCCCGTCCCTATTTTCTTCCCACTTTTTACGTCTTTAATATATTTATGCGTTGCGAATATGGATATTATAAAACCAATCAATACCGCAACGACCAAAACTATCCACATGATTTTCATTTCAACAACACCAATGTCATTTGAAATTTCATTTAACCCATCCCATAAAATAATAGAAAAAATTTCAAGCACCATAGAACATATTCCCAATACCACACATGAAATCACCATAAAAATACTCGCAACTTTACTACACTTCGACTGTTTTTGGGTAACAATTTCATTAAGTCGTAAAAAATTCCCACACCGTTCACAATACGTCGCCGTATCAAAATTCTTTCTCCCGCATTTATTGCAAAATTTCATAATATACCTCCAAATATTAAAAATTCAAAATACAATGCCTCTATATGAGATAATTATATTATAGTAACAATTTTTGTTATTGTCAAGCAAAAAGTAACTAAAAATGTTACAATTTTTATATGACACGCTTTAGGGAAAGATTAAAAGAACTAAGAATCGAAAAAAACGTTACCCAACAAGAATTAGGTAATATTATCAGTATGTCTAAAATGGCAATATCACATTGGGAAAAAGGTCATAGTGAACCAAGTATTTCTCAATTAATTTCTCTTGCCACCTACTTCGACGTAAGCGTCGATTATTTAGTAGGAAAAACCGATATCGTATAACAACAACTATGCCTTGGCGAAAGTTTCGCCAAGGCATAGTTGTTTTAATGATTTTTTTTGTATAACAATATTCCCGCTATAATTTGTGCTAAAGAAATTATAATCGCTACGGCGAGCGGAATTACGCCAAGCCAATTTCCCTTCTCGATTATCAAGACCAACCCCCAAATCGCAAGCGCAAAAACGATAACGAGTACGGCTACCGCCAACAATACGGCGATTGCTTTATGCTTTTTCGTGATATTCTTTTCTGGCACGAGCAAGAACATCAGCTCCATATATATTTCAAGAAGTATTTCAATCAATACGTCCATTTTACCGCCAATACTTTATGAAAGTTCTTCCTGCATAAAGCGCAACACACCCGCCGACCAGCCGTGGCAAAGGCTATGTCTAAAACCTATATAACAATACCCTCCGAAGTCGCCGTGAATATCCTTTTCGCCTGTCTTGGGCAATTCGTCGATACGCGAGGAATTTTCCACCCAATCCATATTAAAATCTTCCCAAAAGGTCGTTGCGCCTTTATCCAACATTGCGCCGTAATATTCCTTCATCATTTCAATCGCTTTCGGTTTATCAAAGGAGGCGACCGCTTTCAAAACGTAATAGCTCATAAAGGTAGACATTCCCCTCGCTCCGCCTACCGTCAATTTGGCTTTATCCTCTTCCGCAAGCCCTACTGCCAAATATTTTAAGCCTAAAACTTGTTTGCTCGCTTGTACGGTAATTTCTATTTTTAACAATCTATCCAACAAAAGTTGCGCTCTTTGTGTGGAACGGTTAAAATATTGCAAAATTTGTATCGCGCGTTTTGTCGCGATAATATTGATTGCCCGAGCGCCCGCTTTTTCGTCCACCGTATTTCTCGTAGGCCAATCGACGAAATAACCGGGATAGTTTAATTCCCCGTCTTCGCAAACGCAAGACAACATTTGCTCCACCAACCCGTCCAAATAAGCAAGCTGGCTTTTTGCAAAGTCAAACGCTTTTGTGTAAAAAGCGTAATCGGTAACGATGATAATCCACCACATTGAATACATAGGGTAACCGTTCATCCAATTAGGCAACGGCGTTTGTTTTTTTACGAAATTCAACGATTTTTCAATCAAGGGCAACCGTCCGTAAAGCGTAGTAAGCGCCATCATTTCAGGGTGTATATCCCCAATCCACACGAGCCTATCACGCTTGACGCCGTCCCAAAGATACCCTTTCCCTGCGCACAAATCAACGGTACGTTTTGCCACTTCGTAAATGCGTTTTATACGCTCGTCCTTACCCGTATATACGTATTGCGCGGGCTTTTTCAACGCGTAGTTTTCCGCTACGATGCTTTTTATTTCTGCCTTCCCGTAAAAATCCAAGCGAACGAACCGAAAACCCGTTTCTCCAAACGTCATATCCGAATAGTTTTGTAAATATGTAGTGAAATCACGGTTAGAATGGTCGTTCGTTGCGTTTTGCTCTCCACCAAGCTCGCTGTAACATTCGCTTACGCTTTCCCCGAAACGGATACGAACGCGAACGTTCGAGGCTTTATACGTAAAAATGCGGATACCGCCGTTTATTTCCTTCCCAAAATCCAACACGATATAACCGTTTTCTTCTATCAACGCCGTTTGTCTTTCAGCTAAACCAATTTGAAGGTCTTGTTTCTTTAAAAGATTATCAAGCTTTTCCGCGCCTTGAAAGTCTTTTATTTTTTTTGCGTAAAGGTATTCTTTCATAACTTCTTTTCTCCGTCCTTTTCCTATGGATATTAGTTTACTATATTCCCGTCCGTTTGTCAAGCGGTTGCGCCTTTTCTTCTTTTTTCAGGGCGGTAAAATTTTTATTTTTTATATTGCAAATTTTGAAAAAATATGTTATACTGTAAATAGGAGGTGCTTTATGGATAACTTAAAAACGATAAAACGCTACGGTAAATTCAATCTTCTTTTAATTGGTATTTTAGCGTTGACCGTTCTCTACGCGCTTACACTACATATACGGCTTTACGAAAATTATATGCAAACCTTACCTGACAACGAGCGAACGGCGTCCGGTTTGGCGGTTATCGGTATCGTGCTTTTAAGCGTAATCGGTGCAATCGCTTTAAGCGTTACTCTCCTTTTACTCGTAGGCTCAACCGTCGCGTTATTAAAAGCGACCAAGCCGAAAAGAACCGCGATTATTTTTAGTATCGTTTTTCAATTTTTAACCGCCGTCGGATTTTTATTTTTCTTCGCGTCCTGTTACAACGCTTTTTCCGTAATCGTCTTTACGCTCTCGGCTTTGTCCGTACTCGCCGTCGCTATATACGGTATCCGCATTTGCGCGACTTTAAAATAAACGGTCTCTTTTAAACGCAAAAAAACGCAAAAAGCCGTTCAGCTTTTTGCGTTTTTTTCTTTACTTATAAATATTTCTTTAAATCGTCTACTTTATCCAAGCGTTCCCAAGCAAAACCTTTGCGCCCGAAATGCCCGTAAGCCGACGTTTTCGCAAACACGGGTTTTCGTAAATCCAACGCCTTAATAATGGAATACGGACGGAGGTCAAATTCCTTTTTCACGATATTTGCAAGCGTTTCGTCGTCCGTTTTACCCGTTCCGTGACTATCTACGAACACCGAAACGGGGTTCGCTACGCCGATTGCGTACGCTACTTGAATTTCCACTTCGTCGGCAAGCCCCGACGCTACGAGGTTTTTCGCAATATAACGGCAATAGTACGCCGCGCTTCTGTCTACTTTCGTAGGGTCTTTCCCGGAAAACGCACCGCCACCGTGCGCGCATCTACCGCCATACGTGTCGACGACGATTTTTCTACCCGTCAAACCGCTATCCCCTTCCGGACCGCCGATTTCAAATCTGCCCGTGGGATTTACGAAAAGCTTGGTATTTTCGTCCATTAAATTTGCAGGGATAATTTCGTCGATAACGAATTTTTTCATATCCTCGCGAATTTTTTCTTGAGAAACAACGGCGTCGTGTTGCGTGGAAATAACCACCGCGTCAATGCGTTTTGCAACGCCGTCTTCGTATTCCACCGTCACTTGCGTCTTCCCGTCGGGGCGTAAATAGGAAAGCGTTCCGTCCTTTCTTACCTTGGTCAATCTTTCCGCCAATTTATGCGATAAAGAAATGGTGAGTGGCATCAATTCTTCCGTTTCCCGACATGCGTACCCGAACATCATACCTTGGTCGCCCGCGCCGATTTGGTCGGCAATATCCCCGCCTGCTTTATGTTCCAAAGACGCGTCTACGCCCATAGCAATATCGGGCGATTGGCTATGGATTGCCGTAATAATTTTACATTTATCGTATGCAAACGTACCGAAATCGTACCCGATTTTTCGAATAATCTCACGCGCCGTTTGCTCGTAGTCCACTTGCGCGGTCGTGGTTACCTCGCCCATAATCAAAAGGGTATCAAACGCTGCCGAACATTCGATTGCCGTACGCGCGTTAGGGTCTACGGATAAAATTGCGTCTAAAATCCCGTCGGATATATTATCGCACACTTTATCGGGGTGCCCTTCGGTTACGCTTTCGCTCGTAAAAAACTTCTTCACTATTCTCTTCTTCCTTCTTTCGTTTTATTCGCTACTTATTATAGTCCATTTCTTTCGCTTTGTCAAGTTAATAGTTGCAAAATTTTCAACGTTATGGTATAATATTAAAATATGAACGATAATTTTTTTGAAAATTTAAAAAATTGCAAGCTTTGCCCCGTCGAATGTGGCGTAAACCGCGAAGAACGGGCGGGCGCGTGTGGCGTTTCGGGGCTTAAAATCGCAAAATATTATTTGCACCCCTTTGAAGAACCTTGCATTTCCTTTAAAAACGGTAGCGGTACAATCTTTTTTTCGGGCTGTAATTTGCGTTGCGCTTTTTGCCAAAACTACGAAGTATCGCGCGCCGAACGCGGAAAGGAAATTACCCCTTATCAGCTTGCGGATATTTTTAAGGAATTAGAGGATAACGGCGCGGAAAACATCTCGCTCGTTACCCCTTCTCACGTCGTTCCGTATTTACAAAAAGCTTTTTCTCTTTACCGTCCAAAAATCCCCGTCGTCTATAATACGAGTTCGTACGAAAAGCTAGAAACGCTGAAACGCATTGATGAATACGTGGATATTTACCTGCCCGATATGAAGTTTTATTCCCCTACCCTTTCCAAACGGTATTTAGGCAAAGAAGATTATTTCGAACGGGCAAGTACGGCGATTTCGTTTATGTCGAACAAACCCTTGCGTATGACGGATACGGGAAAAATGCTTTCGGGCGTTATCGTTCGGCATTTGATTATGCCCCTTTGCGTGTCCGACTCCAAATCCCTTTTAAGGTGGTTTGCACGCGAATTACCAAAAGACGCGTACCTAAGTTTGATGAGTCAGTACACCCCCTTTGGAAAAATCGACGCGTTCCCCGAACTCTCGCGCCCCGTCACCGCGCGGGAATACGACGCCGTCGTGCAAACGGCGTTCGACTTGGGGATTGAACGGTTGTTTTTACAAGAACGCAACTCTGCAAAAACCGCTTATATCCCCCAATGGGATTTTTAGCGTTTGAATACGACGGATTTTAAACGGACGATTTTACTCGTCAGCTTTCCCGCGGTTTTAGGGTCGGCAAAAGCAAGACCGTTTTCCGCTTTACGGATTTCCCGTAAGATTTTTTCTTGGTTTTTCATTTCAATACTTTGCGTAAATCGCAAAAAAAATATACTGTTGCGAGGTTTTTCGTATGCTCGTTTGTTCAGATAATCTATCGTTCGGTTTTAACGGCGAAACGCTTTTAAAGGGCGTTACTTTTACGCTGTCCGAAGGCGATAAAATCGGTCTTATCGGCGGAAACGGCGAAGGCAAAACGACGCTTATCCGTTTGATTTTAAAAGAATTAGATTTGGATAGCGGAACGCTACAAATCAAAAACGCAATCCGAATAGGCTATTTGGCGCAAAACGGAGGGTACGATAGCGAAAATACCGTTTTTGAGGAAATGCGCGAAGTGTTCGCCGAAGATATACGGCTTTTGGCAACGCTCCACGATACGGAAAATAAAATCGCCGTAACCGACTCCTCTACCGCGGAATACCGCGCGCTGTGTTCGCGTTACGAAAATTTGGAAAAACAAATTTCCGCAAGGGACAGCTATCAATTTGAAGTAAAAATCCGTAGCGTTTTAAACGGTATGGGTTTTGAAAACGCATACGCTCAAAAAATCTCCACGATGTCGGGTGGCGAAAAGACGCGTTTAAAACTTTGTCGCTTGCTTTTGGAAGAACCGGAGCTTTTGATTTTGGACGAACCGACCAATCACCTTGATATGAAAACTTTGTTTTGGTTGGAGGAATATCTGACTTCTTTTAAGGGCGCGTTATTTATCGTTTCGCACGACAGATATTTTTTGGATAAGCTCGTTACGCAAATTTACGAATTGGAAAGTAAAACGCTTTCCGTCTTTAAAGGGAATTATTCTAAATATAAAATTTTAAAAGCCGAAAAAACGGCCCGTATTTTAAAAGAATACGAAAAGCAACAAGAGGAACGGGCGCGCATGCAAGACTACGTGGATAGAAACCTCGTCCGCGCCTCCACGACAAAAATGGCGCAATCCCGTCGCAGGGCGCTTGAAAAAATGGAGCTCATCGAAAAACCGCCCCTTCCGCCCGATCCGCCACGCTTTACTTTTTCCTACGCCGAAAAGCCGTACGAAAAGGTAATCGAAATAAAAAATTTACACCTTACCGTAGGCGAAAAAACGCTGTTAAACGATTTCTCTTTTACCCTTTTACGCGGTGAAAAATGCGCCGTCGTCGGGGATAACGGTACGGGCAAATCCACGCTACTTCGCGCCCTCGTCCAAGGAAAAAATCCCGCGATTGCCTTTGGTCGGTTTGTAAAAATTGCTTACTACGACCAAGAAAACGCCAATCTCGACGGCGAAAACACCGTATTGTCCGAGCTTTGGGGTCGACATATTACTTGGGAACAAACGAAAGTCCGCGCGCTTTTGGCGCAAGCGGGTTTACCCTCCGAAGATATGGATAAAAAGGTTCGTATGCTTTCGGGCGGTGAACGGGCAAAACTCGCCCTCGCCGTATTTGCCTGCGAAAACGGTAACCTTTTGTTTTTAGACGAACCGACCAACCACCTCGATTTACAAGCGCGCGAAAGTTTGGAAGAGGCGTTAAAAGCCTTTGACGGTACGGTGTTGTTCGTTTCGCACGACAGATATTTCATCCGCGCGATAGCGGGAAAAATCCTCGAACTTGAAAACAATCAAGGCGTTTGCTTTACGGGCAATTACGACAACTATACCGCGCAAAAACAAATGCAAAGCGCGCCCCTCCCCGCCCCCTCGGCAAAACACACGCCTAAAAACAGCGGTTACCGCTCGAAAGAAGACCGCGCGTTAGAGGCGCGCAAACGAACGCGGATTCACCAAATAGAAAAGGAAATATCCGCTTTGGAAACGGAGGAGGCGGAAATCAACGAAACGCTCGCTTTACCCGAGGTTACGGGGAATTTTGCCCTACTCACGGAAAAATGCGACCGCTTGGAAAAAATTCATTCCCTTTTAGATACCCTTTACCAAGAATACGAAACGCTTATCGAATAAATTCTTAAAAATTTTTTCCTAAAAACTCTTGACAACGATAAAATTTTATGATATCATTTTAATATCAAAACCATATTCGGAGGTAAAGTTATATGGAAGAAATTTTGTTACAGAACAAAAAACACGGTATGCGCACTTTATTCTTGTCTATTTTGGCAGAAATCGTGGCGATAGCCGTACTTATCGTTGGCGGTATACTTATGGATACGAGCTCCAACCCTTTAGGGGTTGCGCTGTTCGTTGTTGGGTTTATCGTTATGTGCGTGGCGTGGATTCCCCTCGTCGGGCTTCGCGTGTTAAAACCGCAAGAGGCGCTTGCGCTTACTTTATTCGGGAAATATATCGGTACGATTAAAGGCGAAGGCTTTTACGCCATCAACCCTTTTTGCGTAGCGGTAAACCCTGCGTCGCAAACGAAACTCAACCAAAGCGGTGACGTTGGGCATAAACCTACTACAACGACGAACGAGAACGGCGCTTTACACCTTTCGTTGGAATCCGTAAATAAACGTATTTCTTTAAAAATAATGACTTTAAATAACAACCGTCAAAAAATCAACGATTGCCTTGGCAACCCCGTGGAAATCGGTATCGCCGTTATGTGGCGGGTTGTTGATACGGCAAAAGCGGTATTTAACGTAGATAATTATAAAGAATATTTATCCTTACAATGCGATAGCGCGCTGAGAAACATCGTACGTTTATATCCCTACGACGTCGCGCCGGGCATAGACACGACGGGCGACGGAATTGAAGACGACGGAAGTTTGCGCGGTAGTAGCGAAGTGGTTGCCTCCCGTATCCGCGCGGAAATTCAAGAACGCGTAAAAGAGGCAGGCTTGGAAATTATCGAAGCGCGTATCACCTACCTTGCGTACGCGCCTGAAATTGCCGCGGTAATGCTCCAACGCCAACAAGCGTCCGCGATTATCGACGCAAGAAAGATGATTGTAGACGGCGCGGTAGGCATGGTAGAAATGGCGCTTGAGCGTTTGAACGAAGGCGGACTCGTACAACTCGACGAAGAAAGAAAGGCGGCGATGGTATCGAACTTACTCGTAGTGCTTTGCGGAAACCACGACGCGCAACCCGTCGTAAACGCAGGTAATTTGTATTAAATCTTTTAAAATTGTTTGTGGCGCGCGCCACAACTGCGTTTTGCAAAACGCATAAAACGGAATAGGCAGGTATGCAATTATGAACGACAATCAAAAAAAACAAGTCCCCTTACGTTTATCCCCTAAACTGTATAACGCGATTGCGTCGTGGGCAGAGGACGACTTCCGTTCGGTGAACGGTCAAATTGAATATTTGCTCTCGGAATGCGTTCGCCAACGCAAGAAAAACGGGAAATACGTTTCAGACGAATTGGACGTACCGCCCGAATTAGATATTGAATAAAAGGAAAATTCCTTTCTCTTTTTGGGAAAGGAATTATTTTTTTGCGGAAAAAACCATTGACTTTTTTTTAAAAGTAGCGTATAATAATAAGCGTACCGATTAAAAACCCTACGCAGGCGTATCGAAGCGGTCATAACGAGGCGGTCTTGAAAACTAATTGTTTTCTTCCTTTAGCCCTCGCTAAAACCCTTGATTTTACTGGAGTTTTCGCATCTTTTGATGCACGGTGCGAGATGAGCATC
>SVIX01000048.1 GCA_015069285.1 Clostridiales bacterium
GCTCGGGCAAACAAAACAACGCCATATTTTCCGCGTTCGCCGACCAACACTCTCCTACCGTGAAAATGCCCTGCGTTTCGTCGCGCCCAAACAATTCGCGGATATATTCGTGCAAATGCGGACCGCCGTAGTTTTCGCCTTTTTCCCAATCTTTAGAAATTTGGTCAAGCACGTCGCATCGAAAACCGTCCACACCCTTTTTGAGCCAAAAATCCACGACGGCTTTCATTTCCTCGCGCACTTTGGGATTATCCCAATTCAAATCCGCCTGTTCTACGGCGTACGAATGTAAATAGTATTCGTCCGTATTCTTATCGTATTCCCAAGCCGAACCGCCGAAGGTGGACTGCCAATCGTTCGGTGGCGTTTTGCGCCAAATATAATAATCTCTATACGGGTTGTCTTTGCTTTTTTTGGATTCTTGAAACCATTTATGGTCGGTGGAAGTGTGATTTGCAACCAAATCAAAAATGACGGCGATACCGTTTTCGTGGAAAAGGCGAATCATTTCTTCCGTTTCGGCAAGCGTGCCTACCTCTTCTTGCATAGATTGATAATCGGAAATATCGTAACCGTTATCCACGTTCGGGCTTTGATAAAAGGGGGTAAGCCATACCGCGTTTACGCCCAACGATTTCAAATAGTCTATTTTAGAAATAACGCCTCGTATATCCCCCGTACCGTCGCCGTTGCTATCGCAAAAGCTCTTGGGATAGATTTGATAAAAGATTAAATCTTGCGTTGCAATTTTCATATTCTAACGTTCCTCTTTTTTATATTCGTAGAGTATTCCTCTTTGATTATTATAAATGTTTTTTATAAAAAAAGCAAGCGTATAAACGAATTCTTTATAGCAATTTTTTACCCAATTTTTGTATTATCTTAGTATTGTCCAAAAAAAATTATAAAAAATTAAAAATTTTTTTTCTTAACCGCTATCATATTATTGTAAATTTAAAAGAAATTTGCTATAATATTTTCGTGATTTAAATTTATCACAAACGCACTTCGTATTCTATAAAAAGAGGATTTTATATATGGAAAAAATTTACACAGGTAAAACAAAAGACGTTTACAAGCTTGATAACGGCAACGTAATGCTTAAATTCAAGGACGATTGTACCGGTAAAGACGGCGTGTTCGACCCCGGTGAAAATTCCGTTGGGTTGACGATTGAAGGTATCGGTAAAGCGAACTTAATCACCTCCGTTTACTACTTCGAGCTTTTGAAAAAAGCGGGTATTAAAACGCACTACGTTTCCGCAGACGTCGAAAACGCAACGATGGAAGTACTCCCCGGAAAGGTTTTCGGTCACGGCTTGGAAGTAATTTGCCGTTTGGTTGCAACGGGTAGCTTTATTAGAAGATACGGCGAATATATTGAAAACGGTACGCCTTTAAAAGGCGGTTACGTGGAATGTACCTTCAAGAACGACGCAAAAGGCGACCCCCTCGTTACGGCGGAAGGACTTGAAGCGCTCGGCGTTATGAGCATGGAAATGTTCCAATCCATGAAAGAACAAACCTTAAAAATCACCAAAGTCGTTGCTGACGATTTAAAATCTATCGGACTTGACCTTTGGGATATTAAATTCGAATTCGGTTATTCCGGCGACGAAGTTATCCTCATCGACGAAATCGCGTCGGGTAATATGCGCGTCTACAAAGACGGAAAAATCGTTGACCCCGTAGAACTTACCAAACTTATCAACAACAGATAATCTTAGATAGCTGTAAAGCCACCCCGCAGGGTGGCTTTTTTTTATTGTTCTATTCCATTCTTCACGCTTTTTTTACGTATAAATTGCCCTTCTCGTCTACGTCCACGGTAAAACAGTCCTCTTTGGAATACCCCTCCGACGCAAGCACCGCAAGTTTAGAATCCAAAAACTCTGCGGATTTTTTCGCAAGTTTTTTCTTGCGACGGCAACGCTTATTTTCCAACTTCACGCGTTCCGCCTCCTTTTCCAACAACCGCTTAACGGCTGTTTCCGTAAGATTGACGCGCAACGTTTGCTCTTCCTTGGATACGTTTTTCACCAATCTTTCGCCCGATTTTACGTGCAATATACTTTTGCAAACGGGACAAAGATACGCGTCGCTACCTTCTTTTAAATTCAACGATGCTCCGCATTGGGGACAATTTACAATCCAAGTTTTCGGCGCGCCTGCAGGCGCAAGCTCCCGTTCCTGCATTTCCGTTTTTATTCGTTTGTCTTTATTCCTCTTCATAGCCTCACCCTTCTTTTTATCGTAATTTTCTTTAAATAAGCCCGACCGTTTTGGTTTATAACGCAATCCCGATTCCCGCTTGCAATAACGCAAACGCAAGCGGTATCGTCAAAACGGATAATAGATGCGAAATCAACACCATTCCCGCCACTTCCGTCGTATCCTTACCGTACGCCACCGGCACGAAAATGGAGGTAAGCCCCATCGGCATTGCGACCATACAAGTTCCGCACACCAAAAAAGTATCGGTAACGAACGCATTTTCGGGCAATAACGCCAACAGCGCGAAAATCCCCAAAAACAGCAAGGGATACGCAACGACGCGAAATAACGCCACGACGTATAACCGCCACTTTTTGAAAAGGTTCAACAAAGGAATTTTCCCGACCGTCATACCCGTTAAAATCATAGCCAACGGCGACATACAATCCCCCGCCACCGTAACCACTTGCATTATCGGCGCAGGCATTATTTTTCCCAACCCCGTCAAACCGATAACCATACCGAGCAATACGCCGATGAACATCGGATTGATAAAAGGTTTTATCCTTTCAAAAACCGTCTTTCTTTTCTTTTCCGCGTCCTCGGCTTGTGGAATCAATAGCGTCGGCACGCCCCAACCGTACGCAACGCACCAGAAGGGCAACGTAAACACGGTATATTCAAAGAAAATATTCGAAAAGGCGGATTTGACGATAGCGTTTCCCATAAAACCGAAATTAGAAAACGCAAGTCCGTACGTTGCTATTTTTCGCAAGTAGTCTTCTTTGAACAAACCTTTCACCGCAACGAACGCAAGCGGTATGCTTACGAGCGCAAGCGCAAAGCCCATCGCTAACAATTTCCATACGCTCGAAAGGGTTTCTACCGTACAGTTCGTAATAAAAGTACCCGTCACGAGCGCAGGAACGAAGACGTAATTTTCCAATTTAGAAAGCGTTTTCGCCGAATCCTCGGGCACGAATTTTCCGCGCGATAGAATAAATCCTATTACGATAAACAAAAACAACACGAGCATTTGATTAAAAATCGGCGCAAATAAATTCATACTTTTATCCTTCAACCTGCAAAACGATTATAACGCTTTTATTTTATCACTTTCTCCCCCTTTCTGTCAAACAAAAAAAGCCTATTTTTTATCATAGGCTTTTTTGTTTTTACTTTTTAATTTTTAACAATACGCTTTGATGCGGTTGCAACAAATACGCAAAGTTTCTACGGCGTTCCTTTTCGTTTCTCCAAACGTTTTCCACCTCGTATTCGCCTTCCGGTAAATTAACGTCCGCGGGCGCAAACGCAATTTCCTTTTCCGTTTCTTCCGCGTTAAAGAGCGCCACCGTTATATACCCTTCGTCCGCGCAGTCAAACGCAGAATTGATATAGATAATTTCCGGTACGAGCATACCCTTACGACGGTAATTGAACTTAGCAAAATATACGTTTTCACCGTTATTTAAGTATTGTACCGCGCGTTGCAATTTTTTCAATCTCGAATTATTCTCATCTACGAGCGAAAATTTTCCCGAAATTTCCACGAGCGTACGGGTGATAATTTGCCAATTCAAGGTAAATTCAAAATCCGTTTCGCTTAACCCTGGTAAAAGCCCAACGGAATCGCTGTTAGGAATATACAAATCCCCCGTATGCGTAGATAACGTGGCAACGCTCCAAAAGACCGTCGTCTTTCTTTCCTCCCAGTCCCCCGCACCTACGTCCAAGCCTAAACGATAGTTATTTATGTACTTTCCAAGAAACGGATTGCCCGACCCGAAATCCACGGCGACTTCCAAGTATCCGTCTTTAGGCAAACGGGAACGCATTTGCTTATACCACCATTCGCGGTATTCATAACCCGATTTATCCTTATTTTTCAATAAATCGTGTCTATCCTCAAAAGCATACGGCCAAAAATCGTGTTTGACTCCCTCGAACCCGTATTCCGTTATAAAAACGTCCAACGCGTGCGTCATATAATCGCGCACTTCTTCTTGGCTTACGTCCAAAGGTTGAGGCATCGATAAATCTATTCTGTATTGATACGGGAGAAACCATTCGGGATGTTCTTGATACAACCGCGCCTTCGTTTGCACCCAAGCGCCAATCCAAACGGCGGGTTTCAAGCCTACCTCTTTGATTTTATCCGTATAGCCTTTCATTCCGTTGGGGAATTTTTCATAATCAATCCCCTCGTCCCCCTCATAGGGCACGCCAATCCCGTGCGCAACGACCAAAGGTACTATCTCTTCCTTAAAAGAGGAATATCCGTCGTCAAGCTGAAACCATTCGACGGTGGGGAATAACCGCTTTACCGCCTTGGCTTCGTTGACGAGCATCTCTTCGGATACGTCGCGCCAAATCCCGTCGTTCCAGCTATCCCAAATCAACGTGTGGCGGTTGGTAGACTTACTACCCTCGTTGTCCGTTAAATAGGTACGAAGAACGTTTACGTACGAATCGAATAAACCGTTGATATCGTCCGCGTTTTTCGTTTCGCCGATATATAAAATATCCGTAAGCGTTTCCGCGGGTTTCACTTCACGATAAGCAATATCCTTAAATAAAGAATAAATTTCCAAATACGCTAAGCCGTTTTTATGCCCAACTTCAAACGAATGATAAAACACGTCTTGCGATAAACTACCGCACACGATTCCCTCTTTTATCCCGTAATTACTCAACAAAATCGCGGGAAGCGGTTGATAGGTAGACGAACAAATTCTACCCGCTTGCACGCCGGGGTCACAGTACTTTCTATTAATCGTCAAAGAAAATTTTTCATTCTCTTTCGCATTGTCATCCAAACGGTTGTAATCCAAGGGAATAGTTAATTGATTGAATATTCGCGCGTTTTCGGTGCAGTAAAAATAATCCTCTTCCGCATTTCCGCCTAAATCTATTCCCTCCAACACGGAACGAAACCCGTAAAAATTCAACGTTTTTTGCGAAATATTTTTTATCTCGCGACGAATTTCGTATCCGCCTTCAACGCGCCTCGTTTGCGTTTGAATATCCCAAGCGTCCTTTTGAAAATTATTCTCCTCCAATAACTCCAATGAAAAATTGGAATTTTTTAATCCAAAGATATCATTAATCTTTAACATTCTACTATCCCTTTCTAAAGTTGTTTTATGTATTAACTATTATAACAAAATACCAAGAAAATGTCAATGCGAAAAAGTTCAAAACTAATGGGGAACAGTTGCTTATTTATTTCAGTTTGTGCTTTTTACGCTGAAAAACAAAAATGTCAACGTATCAATACCACGATGCGCTTACTATATCCTTCCACTAAAAAATATATGCGCGACTAAAGATTTCACTTTAGCGCGCATATATTTAACTTTTTTATTATTTCTTATTTAATCGTTTTATAAAGCGGTCCGTACGCTCCGCAAGCGCGGTAGTCTTGACCTTCTTTATCCATACCGAACGCGTTCCAAGACGCAGGGCGGTAAATCTTTTCTTCTTCTACGTTATGCATACATACGGGAATTCTGAGCATCGAACACATCGTAATCAAATCCGCACCGATATGTCCGTAGGAAATTGCGCCGTGGTTCGCGCCCCAGTTGTTCATTACGTCGTACGCAGTCTTGAACGCGCCCTTGCCCGTAACACGCGGAGCAAACCAAGTACAAGGCCACGTATAGTCCGTTCTTTCCCAAAGCTTATGCGTTACTTCGTCGGGAATACCTACCGTCCAACCTTCTGCAATTTGCATAACGGGACCAAGACCTTTTACCATATTTAATCTTACCATCGTACAAGGCATTTCCGCACGCGTTACGAAACGGGACGAATACCCACCGCCTCTAAAATAACCGAGGTCGGCGTACGGCCAAGTCGTCGCCTTCATACAGGTGTCGATATCCTTATCCGTCATCTCCCACCATTTCTTCATAACCGCGTTGCCCTTTTCGTCTTTGAGCTCACCGCAAGCGTCTACGCAACAAGCGCCCGAATTGATAAGGTGGATAAAGCCGTCCGCTTCTTTCGCTTTGCCTTCAATGTCGTAGCCCGTAACGCGCTTAATCGCGTCACCGCTCCAATACGTTCTAACGTCCGCAAACATTTGCGCTCTGCCCGTCAAAAGTTTCATAAACAACATACAAACGCCGTTTAAGCTGTCGTTTTCCGTCGCCAAAATATACGGTTCTCTTGCGCCGTTCCAATCGAACGTAGAGTTTAAAATGGATTCAGGGAAGTCGCAGTTGGGATAGAAGTCCGTCCATTGTCTTTGTCCTTGGAAACCTGCCGCAATCGCGTTATGTCCAACCATTTCTTCTTCCGCACCTTTGGGAAGATTTTTGTTACCGTTCATAAGGTCTTTGATAATACACGCCATCTTTGCCGTGAATTCCCAATCCTTTTCCTTCTGCTCTTTCGTGCGTTGAAGTTCAGGCGGGTTTTTATCAAAGTCGGGATTACATTTCGCTTTTACCCAAGCAAGCGCTTTTTGATATTCCTTTTCGTCGTAAATACCTTCCGTCATTCGGCGAATAATTTCTACCTCGTCTACGCTTTCTACGCGCATTCCAAGATATTCTTCGAAAAAGTTCACGTCAACGATAGACCCTGCAATACCCATACAGATAGAGCCGATTTGAAGGTACGATTTTCCTCTCATCGTCGCTACCGCAACCGCACAACGCGCAAAACGCAAGATTTTCTCAGATACGTCGCAAGGAATACTCGTATCGTTCAAATCCTGTACGTCGTGACCGTAAATACCAAATGCAGGTAAACCTTTTTGTGCGTGACCTGCAAGTACCGCCGCAAGATATACCGCGCCGGGACGTTCCGTACCGTTAAAGCCCCAAACCGCTTTAATCGTGGTGGGGTCCATATCCATCGTTTCGCTACCGTAGCACCAGCAAGGAGTAACGGTGAGCGTAATGTCCACACCCTCTTTCTTGAACTTGTCCGCGCAAGCCGCCGCTTCCGCTACTCTGCCAATCGTCGTGTCCGCAATAACGACCTTTACGGGTTCGCCGTTGGAATAGAACACGTTTTCGCTAATGAGCTTCGCCGCGTTTTTCGCCATATTCATCGTTTGTACTTCAAGGCTTTCTCTCACCTTCAAAGGTCCTCTTCTGCCGTCGATTGTAGGACGAATACCGATTACGGGATAATCCCCGATAAGTCTTGATGTTGCCATAATAATTTTCCTCCGATTTTTATTTCAAATTATTTTTAATGCTTTCCGCTACCGCGTCGGCAAATATTTCATAGCCCTCGGCTAAGTAATGCGTGCCGTCCTCGTACCGTTTGTCTTTGGGGATAACCACGCTCACCGCGTACAAATCGTCTATCGCAAGCCCTTTTTCCGTCGCGATTTCTTGCATAGCCTCGTTGCGTTCTCTTACCCGTTTCATCCACGAACCGTCCACGCGCTTATTCCCCTCGCGGTAAATAAAGGTCGTCGTCGCCAACACCACGCTTGCGGGAATTTTCGTAAGCAATTTCAGCAAGCGACTTTTATACGAACGCTTGGAAATATGCTTGCCGTGCAAACCGTGATTGAAATGCACGAGCGCATACGCGCTGTCCGTCGCAAAATTTTTTACAAGTTCGTTATACATCTTGCTGTCAATCGCATACGAAGTTGCTACGTAATCCACGTAACAAACGCCTTTTAATCTTTCGCGCACCTTTTCTTGATATCCGTACGTAATCGAATCGCCCACGAGCAACACGCGTGGTAAATCACCGTTTTGCGTTTCGTCACACCAGCTATGTATCCATTCAAAACGTTCCTTTTGCATTTTTTATAGCCCTTTGAAAAAAATATTTTCTTATCTATAATTATATACTTGAAAAATATAAATTACTTGTGATATAATATTAAAAAGTATAATTATTTTCACATTGGAGAGAGTTATGAGCTTTAACGAACTCAAACAACACGGCACGGAGGATTTTCCGTATGAATTATATAAGTTAGACGGAAATCACCCACGCTATAAAATGGCGATGCATTGGCATACTTCTATTGAAATTATCCACGTTTTGTCGGGCACGCTAACGGTCACTTTGGAGGATAGAACGCTCGTTTGTCAAAGCGGAGATATGCTATTTATCAACAGCGAAATTATTCACGGCGCAACCCCCGAAGGGTGCGTTTACCGTTGCTTGGTGTTTAATCCTGCCTTTTTGAAAACGGGTAACGATAATTGCAATTTATTTTTGGAAAATATTTTGACGCAACGGTGTTTTTTACACGAAAAAATTGAGGACGAGGCGGTGTATAAACTCGTTTGCGATATGATGCAAATTATGGACGAAGGCAAAGACGGATACGTTTTTCAAGTGATTGGACTTTCCGCGCAACTTTTCGGGTTGATACAGCAAAAGCATCTCTATTCCCGTGAATACCGCACGGACGTAGATATGCAAAAAATGCATAAACTAAAACGGGTACTTAAATATATCCGCGATAATTTTGCCTCCGAACTCACCCTTGACGATATGGCGCGCGTCGCCGATTTATCCACGAAATATTTTTGCGCCTTTTTTAAAACGATGACGGGCACTACGCCAATCAAATATTTACTCTCCTACCGTATTGAGCGCGCCGCCCGTAAACTGATTACCACGGACGAAAGTATTACGAAAATTGCCTACGATTGCGGATTTAACGATTTAAGTTATTTTATTAAAACGTTTAAAGACCTGAAAAAAATCACGCCGAAACATTACCGCAAACGCTAAAAAAGCTTTATCGCGGTTCTTCGCTGTTTGCGATACAATCGACGCTTTACGAAAGCACGCCACTACGGCGTGGTTTTACGATAGTAAATATCCCCCACTAAAGTGGGGGCTTTATTTTGCGCACTAAAGTGCGTGAATACTGGCGTAGGCGTCCCAACGCCATCTTAACTCGCCTACTGCACA
>SVIX01000049.1 GCA_015069285.1 Clostridiales bacterium
CACGAAACATATTTAGAAATGGTAAAAATCAATATTTTGTATTAAATAGATTTAATTTATACTATATATTGTGGTTTACACGAGTTAAACAGACTAAAGTCTCCACGTGTTTGGTTTGGGGGAACATATCGTACGGTTGGATTTTTTCTATTCCGTAATACCCCGTCAAAATTTCGTTTTCGTTAAGTTCCGCATACGCAGGGTTCTTTATCAATTCGCCTTGCTCGTTCTCGATTAAACTACCCGTCAAAATCCCTAAATCCCGCGCTAAAGTAGCTGGATTACAACTAATCAACGTCAACGACGGTATACCGCTATTCAACAACGCTCTTAGTACGCTTCTCGCTATTCCTGCTCTTGGCGGGTCTAAAATTAAACGCAACTTTTCCCCTCTTTCCTTTTGCAAAACGGACGGCAATTTATCTTCCACAGCTCCGCAAATATTTATCATATTTTGCAAACCGTTTTTCTCTTTTAACGCATCCGCGCACGCCGACGCCTCTTTCTCTAACTCAATACCGTATACCCGTTTCGCTTTTTTAGCAATCATCGCCGTCAAAAGCCCGCCTCCCGAATAGGCGTCTATAACCACTTCGTCGCCTTTAAGCGCGACCGTCTTTAACGC
This sequence comes from Clostridiales bacterium, assembly GCA_015069285.1. Lineage (GTDB taxonomy): Bacteria > Bacillota > Clostridia > Christensenellales > Borkfalkiaceae > Scatosoma. The sequence goes on from SVIX01000049.1 coordinate 626, forward strand.
GTCACGATACAGTTTCGTACGCACGTTTTCGTTTACCTGCAAAAAAGTAACGGGTCCTGCCTCGTAAAAAATGCCTTGCTCTTCTGCCTCGAAAATACCATTCCCGTGTAAAAGGTGGAACTCTTCACCCAAAATCACGTTCGTATCTTTATCGTTCAGGTTCAAATACAAAGTAAACGCAACGAACGAGTCTGCCAAAAGCTCAATCAAATACGCTACGTTGGGCAAATTCCGTTTCGCGCTCACAAGCGTAAAGATAAATTTGCCACCAATTTCACGCGCGACGATATGGCGCAGAACGCCCGTTTTCTTCTCTTCGTCGTACCCTTTTACCGCGCATTCGTTTACGTATCGATTTAAAATGGCAATCAGTTTTTCCGCCCAATCGGGGTGTATTGCGCACGACGTTACGGGTATAATCCTATGCGAACGTTCGGCGTAAAATCCCACGACCGTTTTGCCTTCCTTATCCACGCCGATAGGGAGTTGCAATTTATTACGATACCCGTACGGCAAGTCGCTTTTCACCGCCGTTGGAACTTTTACCTTTATCCCTGCAATTTTACGCAAAGTATCTTTCACTACGTTGCTTTTATAGGAAAGCTGATATTGGTAATCCATGTGTTGCAAAGCGCAACCACCGCAACGCATAAACACAGGACATTTCGGGCGCACGCGCTCTTCCGCCGGCGTCAGGACTTCTTCCAATTTTCCGTAACCGATAGCATTTTTAACTTTCAGTACCTTAAAGCGTACTTTTTCGCCTACTAAACAAGCAGGCACGAAAAAAGTTACCTCTTCGTGCCTAATTACGCCCTCTCCTGCAGAACCGAGCGATTCCACAACGGCGCAAATACTCTGATTTTTTTCTACCATACCGCTTCGCCTCCTCTTCCTTGTCTTAAAAACGCGCAAGCGTATTCGTCTTTTCGTTACTTTTTTCGAAAACGGCTCACCGTTACGTTGACGATTGCCCGACAACGGTAAGTCAAATAATCGTAAAAAACAAAGAACGCCGTTCCGCCGATTAAAATAATCGGAAGGATAAATTTATCCACGAACGCAATCGTCGTCGTCATACCGAATAAAAATTTCCACGTAAGATACATCGTTGCGTCAAACCACAATGCCTTTATTAGGCAAGCCACCCAGCGATTAATTTTAATTTTTAACTGCAATTCGTTGACGAGCGGATGCAACCCAAAAAACATAATAAAGGGCAATAAATCCCAAAACCGAAAAGAGATAAATACGAGTGTGAGCAAACAGGTTGCCAGATACGCCAACGCGTACCCCCAATAACATTGTTTGGAAAGCGGTAGCATCAATGCGATACACGCAAATAAATACCCCGTAAAAAGCAATATTTCCGTATATACCCCCACCGTTAAAAACACCGTCGCCATCGCACAAGCAAGCGCCGATAACGCAATTTCGTAAGCGGTCAGTCTTTTCATCCTTCAATCCTTCCGGCAAGATATTTACATATACCGAACAACGCTTTTTGCATTTGCTCGCGCATCGGTTGAGGCGTTTTATTCGGCACGAAGGTTTCCAGCGACATACATCCGCCGTAGCCCACCGAGTTTAATCCGCAAACGAACGCTTCCCAATCCAAAGTGTACTGAAAAGGAATGGCGTGCAAATCGTTTTTACCGTTGTTATCGTGTACGTGCAAGACACGCAAATCTTCCCCCATTGCTTTTAGCGTTTGATAAAAGTCTTCCTTTTGCGTATGCGCGTGCCCCGTATCAAAACATATTTTTATAAAATCGTCGTTTACCGTTTTCACGACTTCATTCACGAACGCGCCGTTCGTAATTCCGCCGGGCATATTTTCCAAACACAGCGTCACCCCGTACTCCTTTGCGTAGGGCGCAAGCGCCGTCAACTCCTCGGCGTTCATCGCAAAAATTTGTTCGTAGTCCTCTTTGTTTCCAAACCAACCGAACGGCATACACGGATGTACGACCATATTTTTACAGCCCAAATACGCGTTTCCGCGAATTTGTTTTTTATACGTTTCTATCTTTTTTCGACGGTTGCTTGCCGTGGTATCGTCCGTAGGCCAAAGCCCGTGCGTTTGAAAAATCTCTACGCCGTTTTTCTTTGCCGACAAACCTACGCCCGTTAAATAACGCTCGTATTCCGTTTCCGTCAACGCGTACAAAGGCAAATTCGGGTTTTCCATACGATAATCCGCGCAATCGTACCCGTGCGACTTCAGTTTGGCAAACCCGCCGTCGATATCCTCCGTCAAGTATGCGTTAGACTGTATCCCCGTCTTTATCATACGGTTTTCCTCCAAGCAGCACGAAGCTTATCTGCAACCGCAACAAAGGCTAAACAAACAATCCACGCAAAGATAGGTATAGCAACAAGAAATACAATTAGAACAAGCGTTTCCGCCCATTTGCTCGCCGTTATCCATAGGACCGTACCCTTGCGAATAGGGATTTTGCGTCTGCTGACGGGCAGTTTGCTGTTCGTATTCGTTTTTAGCGTTCATTTTCCCGTAAGCGTTACGGTATTTTACGTTATCGGGGTCCATCTGCATCGCTATTTCTAACTGCTTTTTGCTATCGTTCGTCCAATTCTTTTTATAAAAAACGACCGCTTGCAAATAATGCCACTCTGCGTTCCGTTCGTTACAATCGTCCAAACGAGTTTGCGCCAACCCTAAATTATCTTCTTTGATTAAACGCGTAATCTCCTCGTATACGTCCTGACCTTCGGTATTCGTCTTCGTTTCTTTCCGCGACGCCGTAATTTCTGCGTACGCGGTATCTATCTTGGTAAGCATACGCGCCGCTTCGTTCCCCGCTTCGCCGTCCTGCCAACGCTCCTCGCTATATTTTGCTTTTAATTCGTCGTAACGAGCTTTTAATTCCTCGTCCGTTGCGTTTTCCGTCAAACCCAAAACCTCGTAATATTCCTTTAACATTTCCTTACTCCTCCGATTATTCTCGGCTTATTTTTTATCTCTTATCAGTATCCGCAGAAGACTGTTTTCTATCCTTCTTTTTACCGCAAGCGCAACCCGTCATCACTTTTTTCGTCATCATCGGCAATCCGCGCAGTAAAATATTATCCGATAAATCACGGTTAAACCGAAAATTTATGTGCGATAAATTTTCCCGTATATCGTAAAACAAAGCGTTAAACGCGTACCGTACCTCGTCGCCGTCCTTTCCCGAAAGCAACGCCTCTTTGCTTTCCGCGTTATACGCCAACACGAACGGATTATACGCGCCTTTCTTTTTATCCTTGTCGTAGTCGTCCAACGCGTCGATTAAATATATCCATTTCCCTACGGCGTAAAACAAGTTATGCGTATACGGAGTCGCTTTATCGCCTAAGGCGTAATCGCAAAATTCCGCTAACATATTCGCCGTTGCGTCCGACGCCCTGTCTAAACTTTCCGTATTTGCCTTTTCCGCCTGCTCCTGTCTTGCCAAATTTTCCCGAACGATTTTTTCTATTTCGGGATAGGCGCGTTTCATTCTCTTAAAGCCTTTTTTAAACCACAACCGTTTCCCGCGCCCTTTATCTCCGTCCATAATATCGTCCGTGTATTTATAATACACCAACGCCGTATTCAGCGCGCCCAGCCGTCTTGTCAACTCGTCCGTTTCCGCCATCATACGCGTACGGATACAATGCGTTAAACAATGCTGTTTCTCGATTTTAACGTCTATTTCCGCAATATTATGCAAAATCACGGACAAAAAGGTAACGTCGTACGAAAGCCCCATTCTTGCGGAATGACCGCAAACTTCGGCAATTCCTTTGCATACACCGCAATACATCGCTCGATATAAAGTATCGTCTTTTATATATAAATACGGCGTATCCGTACGAATATACCCAAACATACTATTTCTTCCCCTCCACGTACTTTTTTATTATAACATACCCGTTTGTAAATTGCAATCGCAAAAACGGTGTTTCACCTCAAAACACCGAATATTTCACGAAATTTACAAAATTCCCCGTGTTTTGCCTTTTCCTTTTTTCAGGAAAGCAAACGCGGGGAATTACCGTTGTTATTTTTTCCAGTCCGCAGGTACGGGTACGATTTCCCCGTCCACAAATTTAAAAATTTCCGTTGCCATCTTATTCAAGTCGTTATCTACCACCGTTTTAAAACGCAACGAACGGTAGCGTAAATCCATCAAACTCTTAGGCGGTTTCATAGCCGTAAGTAGATGCAACCGTTTGATACCCTTAAAGCTGTCCTTGACGTCGTTCCCCGAAAGCGAATACAGTACGTCTTGCGGGAATTTATAGGGATTTGCCGTAGACAGCACGACGATAGGCGTTTTGTCAATAATCTCGTCGTCCTCTTTTTCCAACGTTTCGCGGTACTTCTCGCAAACGGAAAGCGCTACGCCCGTGTGCGTATCCATCGCGTAACCGTATTCCTCAAACGTTTCGTACATCGCTTCTATCATATCGTCTTCGCTCGCAAAACCGCCGAAAAATTCTTCGTCTAATATCGCCTTTTCCTTTTGCGTAATCGAATATTCCTTCTTCTCCGCAAGGTTCGTCATACGCTCCGCCGTAAGTTTTGCGTTTCTACCGCTAATTTCAAAAAGCAGTCTTTCCAAATTGGACGAAACCAAAATATCCATAGACGGCGACATCGTACGGTGGAAAGAACGTTTCACGTCGTACACGCCCTTTTCAAAGAAATCGGCAAGCACCTTGTTTCGATTGGACGCGCAAACGAGCTTTCTAACGGGTAAGCCCATTTGTTTTGCGTACCAACCCGCTAAAATATCCCCGAAATTCCCCGTCGGTACGACGAAGTCAATCTTGTCGCCCATCTGGATTTGTCCCGAAGTATATAAATCAAGATACGCCGAAAAATAATAGGCAATTTGCGGAGCAAGTCTACCGAAATTGATAGAGTTCGCGCTTGAAAGTCGCACGCCTTTTTGGGCAAGCCGTTCGTTAAATTCTTCGGACGCAAACATCTTTTTCACCGCGCGTTGACAATCGTCGAAGTTCCCGCGCACCGCCGCCACGAAAACGTTTCCGCCTTCTTGAACGCACATTTGCAACCGTTGCATTTTGGCTACGCCCTCGTCGGGATAGAATACGGCGACTTTCGTCCCCGCAACGTCGCGGAATCCCTCCAACGCCGCTTTGCCCGTATCCCCGCTCGTCGCGGCTAAAATTAAAATGTCTTCTTTGATGCCCGTTACCTCACAGCTCTTTTTAAGCAAATAAGGCAATACGGTAAGCGCCATATCTTTAAACGCGCAAGTCGGACCGTGGAATAACTCCAAAACGAATAAATTGCCGTCGATTTTTACGAGTGGCGCAGGGTCTTTTCCCGTAAAGGTAGAATACGCCTTTTCGCAAATTTCTTTCAAGTAATCTGCGCCCAAATCATCGGCAAGATACTTACCCAAAACAAACGCCGCGCGTTCGGGATAATTCATTTGCGCGAGTTCTTCCATTTCCAAATCGGAAATTTTAGGAAACTTTTCAGGAACGAATAAACCGCCGTTTTTCGCCAACCCTTGCACAATCGCTTGCGCGCCCGTTACTTTTTCACCGCCTCTCGTACTAATAAAATACATTTTATTACCTTCCTTTGGTTGATTAATCCCATCACTCCACCGCTTGCGCAAAAAACGCGCAAAACAAACCGTTGCGCCCGTTTCGCACGCACAACTTTCTTTTATGCTCGCCAAACGATAAAAATAGCCGAACGGAACGCACCGCTCGGCTATCCTCGTTTTCCTTCAAAGACGCCGTTTGCCCTAAATGCAAATAAGGTTTGCGGCTTAATTATTAAAGATACTTGGTTACGAAATCAGGCAATTCCTCTTTGGTTGCCGACACGGAAACAGTCACTACTAAATTGTTGTTTTTCGCAACTTTATCGAGCATATAGAAGAACGCCGCCAATTCCTGAACGGGCTTTCCTGCAATACGCACGACGCCGTCGATGAAAATGTACTCGTTATCGTGATTTCCTGCGATAACGCCCTTTACGAATCCGCAAAGCGCCGCTTCGCCTGCGATATCGTATTCACTCGTGTCAATGAAACGCACGTCGCGTTCCAAATCATACATACCGCGCTTACTGTCCGTCAAGAAAATGAGATGCCCTTTCGCTTCTTTCACCGACGCGTTCGCCGCGTCAATCATCATCTTGGTTTTACCCGTACCTTTTGCGCCGTAAATAACTTTAATCATAAATAAATCCTCCTCGGAATTTTTCGTACTCTCCCGAATTTCTTTCGGGTTTATACTATTCTACCATATTTTTCTCATAATTTCAAGAGTTACGGCGAAAATTTTTTACAAAATTTCAAACTTTTTTTCAAATAAATGGAAAACGGGCGTTTCCGCGCCCGTTTTCTTCATTCTTTGGAAAGTTTTTACTTCAAATTCGCTACGAAACGCGCGATACGCTTTAAGCCCTCTTCCATATCCGCTTCGCTTAAAGCATAGGAAAGACGCACGCAATCGTCCGCGCCGAACGATACGCCGGGTACGGTTGCTACCTTTTCCGCATCCAGCAAGACGTCCGCAAACTCAATGGAATTGTTAATCGTTTTGCCGTTATAACTTTTACCGTACAAGCCGTTTACTACGAGCATTACGTAAAACGCGCCGTCGGGTTTTACCGCCTCTACGCCGTCGATACCGTCGATAAGCGCAAGCAATTTTTCACGGCGTTTATCAAAGACGTTTACCATTTCTTGAATTTCTTCATCGGAGGAATTTAACGCCTCTATCGTTGCGTATTGCGAAATGGAGCAGGCGTTGCTCGTCGCGTGGCTTTGGAAAGAATCTATCGCTTTCGCTACGTCCTTAGGAGCGGCAAGATACCCTACGCGCCATCCCGTCATCGCGTACGTTTTGGATACGCCGTTTACCGTTATCGTCAAGTCTTGCATTTTTTCGCTACACTTCGCTATCGAGAAAGGTTTTACGCCGTTATAGCAAAGCTTTTCGTAAATCTCGTCGGCGAGCACGAAAATCCCCGCCTCTTCGCATACTTTTGCAATCGCGCGCGTTTCTTCTTCGTTATACACCGCGCCCGTAGGATTGGAGGGGGAATTGAAGATAAGCATCTTCGTCTTAGGCGTAATCACCGCTTTTAATTCTTCGGGCGAGAATTTAAATTGGTTTTCCTTTTTGCAATCGATATACACGGGCGTTGCACCGCAAACCTTTACCACTTCGGGATAGGTAAGCCAATAGGGCGCAGGGATAATCACCTCGTCCCCTTCTTCCAACACCGCGTAGCACGCGTTAAAAATAGAATGTTTCGCGCCGTTCGATACGATAATTTGCGACGGTTCGTACGTTAAACCGTTATCCTTTTGAAATTTCTCGCAAATCGCTTTACGCAACGGCAAAAGCCCCGACGACGGCGTATATTTGGTATGCCCGTTATCAAGCGCAGATTTCGCCGCGTTGATGATATGTTCGGGGGTATTAAAATCAGGCTCACCCACGCCGAAAGACACCACGCTCTCACCAGCCGATTTCATTGCTTTCGCTTTCGCCGAAATTGCCAACGTAAGCGAGGGCGCTAAGGTAGACATTCTTTTTGCAATTCTGTTTTTCATAAGTATTTTCTCCGTTAAACTTTTTTCCGTCCTCTATTGTACAATGTTTTGAAAAATAAAGCAACCGCAAACGATACGTTTTTCGTAAATTTTTCAAAAATAATCAAAAAAATTAGAGAAAGCCCTTTTTTGTATTCGTTTTACAAATGATAAATCGATTGTGTTATAACCGCTATCAACCGAACCGTTTACGCGGTTCCAAGATAGTCTTGTTTTAAAGTGCACCTTACCTTAGCTTACTCGAAAAGACCGTCATTCTGGAGTGAAAGAATAACGCTCTTAGGCTTTATCGTTTTTGTTTTTACGCGCCAAGAAAAAGCGGTGAGCCGAAGCACACCGCTTTATTTGTGTTACCATCCTGCAGTGTTATACGCATTGCGGGATTTTTTGATAGCGCGATTAGTTCTTGGTGTTGTTCTCAATGGTTACGTTGTTGCCGTTGGTTACCTTGATGTAGTCAGCATCGGAAGCCATATAGTTGTTAATCGTGTTATTAGCAATTACAACAACTGCATCGCCCATAGCATCTGCACGAACAAAGCGCTGCTTTGCATTGTTGGAAACGTTGCCGGTAATTGTAACGTTG
>SVIX01000050.1 GCA_015069285.1 Clostridiales bacterium
ATAAATACCTCCAAATATTTATGATATTATATTTTATCATTCATTTTATTTCAAAAGGTCGCCTCAAGGGCGACTTTTTAATCCCTCCACTTTATATATTCGACAAAAAAACGCAATTTCCTTTTTTTTGTAAAAAATTTTTTATTTTGCATAAAACCGTTTTCTCTTAATTGTTTTTATTATAATCTTAGTTTTCTAAGAAGTCAAGTATTTCTTCTTAGTTTTCTGATAAAATATTGTATATGGAACGTTTAGGGGAAACAATTAAAGATTTACGAATAGAAAAGGGGTACACGCAACCACAGCTTGCAAAACTCGTAGGTGTGTCTAACGGTATCATTTCCATTTGGGAAAACAATATCAACGAACCGAAAGCCACTTATATTAAACGCCTTGCGACGATTTTCGGCGTTTCTGCCGATTACTTACTCGGCATTAACGAAAACGACTTAAACTAATCTTCAATACGCACCGCCCCGACCTGTCAAGGTCGGGGCGGATTTTTATTGTTCGATAGGTTTGTATTCAACAAAAATTGGCTATACTTTCCCGTATACCAACCAAGAATAAAACGAACCTGATTTTTATAGTAAAATTGCTACGCACATAAAAGAGCGAATTTTTAGATGAGTTTTTACGAGGCGGACGCAGTAATACTGTACGTATTACAAGGACAACGAGTATAAAATCACTGAAAAGTCGCCTTTTAGGCAGGTTCAGCTTATTCTCGGTTGGTATACGATACGGAGGTATTTTTATGAAAACAATAACTACGGACGGCAACGGCGCGACGGCTTATATATCTTACGCCTTTTCCGAACTTGCCATTATTTATCCCATTACCCCTTCTTCGCCTATGGCGGAACTTGCCGATATTTGGTCGGCAACGGACAAACCCAATCTTTTCGGTCAAACGCCAAAAGTCGTGCAAATGCAATCGGAAAGCGGTGTGGCAGGCGCTCTGCACGGTGCGCTTACTTGCGGAGGGCTTGCCACTACCTATACTTGCAGTCAAGGTCTATTGTTGATGATACCCGATATGTATAAAATTGCAGGCGAATTATTGCCTTGCGTCGTCCACGTAAGCGCGCGGGCGATTGCCACGCACGCGTTGAGTATTTTCGGCGACCACCAAGACGTAATGGCTTGTCGGCAAACGGGATTTGCGATGCTCGCCTCCTCGTCCGTACAAGAAACGCACGATTTAGCGATTGTTGCGCATTTGACCACACTTAAAACGGGCGTGCCCTTTTTGCATTTCTTCGACGGGTTTCGAACCTCGCACGAAACGACGAAAATACAAGTTCTCGACTACGACGAACTTCGTCCGCTTATCGATAGCGCGTCGATAGAAAACTTCCGTTCCCGCGCGTTATCACCCAGCCGTCCCGTTCAACGCGGTACGGCGCAAACCCCCGACACCTATTTCCAAAACCGCGAACGCGCGAACGGTCGGTATTTGCGTTTACCCGATATTTTGCAATCCGTCTTTCAACAGGTCGCTAAGCTAACGGGCAGACAATACCACGCATTCGACTACTTCGGCGCGCCCGACGCGGAAGACGTACTCGTCGCGATAGGTAGCAGTTGTTCCACCATAGAAGAAACGGTGGAATCTTTCAACGCTGAAGGCGGAAAAGTCGGGCTTATCAAGGTACGGTTATACCGCCCTTTTTTCGCTGAATTGTTTTTATCCGCGTTACCAAAAAGCTGTAAGCGTATCGGCGTATTAGACCGAACGAAAGAAGCGGGCGCGCTCGGCGAACCGCTATACCTTGACGTTTGTTCCGCTTTACAAGAAATGGGCAAAAGCAATATACGGGTATACGGCGGAAGATACGGTTTGGGGTTAAAAGAATTTACCCCTGCGCAAGTATACGCGGTCTTTGAAAATTTAAAATCAGACAATCCCAAAAATCATTTTACGGTAGGCATTGTGGACGACGTTACGCACACCTCGTTGACCGTAAAGCCGTACAAGGTACTAAAAAAGAATTGCGTAAGCTGTAAATTTTACGGGCTCGGTTCGGACGGAACGGTGGGCGCGAATAAAAATTCGGTAAAAATTATTGGAGATAACACTTCCTTATCCGTTCAAGCGTATTTTTGTTACGACTCCAAAAAATCGGGCGGAATCACGATATCGCACCTGCGTTTCGGCAACGCACCTATCAAAAGCGCGTATCTCGTTGACGACGCCGATTTTATCGCCTGCCACAACCCCTCTTACCTTACCCGCTACGATATGGTATCCGATTTGAAAGAAGGAGGCGGCTTCCTCGTCAACTGTCCTTGGCAAACGGCGGAAGAATTATCCTCACGCCTCCCCGCCACTTTAAAAAGACAACTTTATGAAAAACACGCGAGCGTGTATACGATAGACGGTACGGGTATCGCAAACGCCGTCGGTTTAAGCGGAAAAACGGGCACAATTATGCAATCGGCATTCTTTTTACTCAACGAAAATATTATGCCGTACGCCAAAGCGAAAGCGTTATTAAAAAAAGAACTTGCGGATAAATTCCGTTCTAAAAAAGACGAGGTCGTGCGAATGAATTTCACGGCTATCGACGAAGTAGAAACACGGTTACGCAAAATAGAAATCCCTAACTCGTGGCAAAACGCAACGGAGGGCGCGACGCACCGCCCCGTAGCAGACGACGAATATTTTAAAAACTTTATTCACCCTATTTTATCCCTTCACGGGGACGAATTGCCCGTATCGGCGTTTACGGAGGACGGGTGCGTTCCGACGGGAACGACGAGATTTGAAAAACACGGCGTTGCAAGAACGTTACCCAAATGGATAGCGGAAAATTGTATTCAATGCAATCAATGTTCCTTCGTATGTCCGCACGCTTGCATACGACCGTTCGTCTGCGACGAAAGCGAATCCTCCGAAGAATTCGTTACGAAAAACGCGATAGGCATACAGGGAAAACGCTTTCGCGTACAAGTATCGGCGCACGATTGTATGGGTTGCGGAGTTTGCGCCGACGTTTGCCCTGCAAAAGAAAAAGCGCTCGTAATGACGCCATCGGAAGAAATTTCTTTACGGGAAGGAAAAAATTGGGAAAAAGCCATTCGCCTACCCAAAATCTCTACGGAGGTTTTCAAAAAAGACACCGTCAAAGGAAGTCAATTTAAACAACCGTTATTCGAATTCTCCTACGCCTGCTCGGGATGCGGAGAAACGCCGTATATCAAATTGCTTACGCAATTATACGGAGAAAAAACGGTGATTGCAAACGCTACGGGTTGTTCTTCCATTTACGGCGGTTCTTCCCCTACCTGTCCGTATACGGTAAACGAAAAGGGCGAAGGTCCTGCTTGGGCAAACTCGTTGTTCGAAGATAACGCGGAATTCGGACTGGGTATGCGTCTTGCGCTCAACGCGCAAAGCAAAAAAGATACTTCCGTATGGATAATCGGCGGGGACGGTTGGGCGTACGATATCGGTTTTAACGGACTGGACCACGCACTTTCCATCGGCGAAAAAGTCAGGGTTTTGGTGCTTGATTCTCAAGTTTACTCCAACACGGGCGGACAACTTTCCAAAGCGACGCCTATGGGCGCAACGGCAAGATTTGCTACGGCGGGGAAACGCCTGTATAAAAAGGAATTAGGGCTTATGATGATGTCTTACGGCAATATTTATATCGCGCAAGTATCGATGGGCGCGAACAAACAACAACTAATAACCGCGTTGACGGAAGCGGAGGCATACGACGGTCCGTCGCTTATTATTGCGTACTCTACTTGTATCGCGCACGGATTTTCTATGCAAAAAAGTATGCAGGAGGAAAAATTGGCGGTAGACGCGGGATTTTGGCAATTATACCGTTTTAATCCGTCCTTAAAAAAGCAAGGCAAAAGCCCCCTCCTTTTAGACAGCAAGCCCGATTTTTCTTTGTTCCGTACTTTTTTAGAGGGTGAAAACCGTTTTGCCTCCTTGAAAAAATCCTACCCCGCGCACGCGGAAGAGCTATTCACGCGCGCAGAAGAAGAAAGCCGACAACGGCGCAAGCTTTACGAATTGCTCGCGCAAGCGTAATAAAAAAATAACGCCACGCAAAACGTTACGTTTTGCGTGGCGTTATTTTTCTTAGCGACAACAACTGTACAAAACTCAGTTGTCGCCGTTATGCGCGATAAAATTCAAGTGGTCGCCTACACGCTCTAAATTGCAAACCAAATTGATGAAAACCGTATTATTTTCAGGACGGCATTTTCCTTGCGCCAAACGGGTGATATGTTCCGCTACCAACTCACGGCGCATTCCGTCGATATCCTCTTCCAATTCGTCCGATTGCGCGGTGAGCGAAATTTCGCCGTTTACCACAATCTTTTTAACAAGCTCGTATTGCTTATGAAGCAACGTGTGCATTTCTTCCAATTTTGCGTTAATACCTTCAGAGAAGACGAGATTTTCTTTGACTTCTTTTTTGGTGTATTTGGTGAAATTATCGGCAAGTTCCGCCACACGGGAAATATCGCCAATCGTATTGTGCAACGCGTTTACCTGACGCTCGTCCGAAAGCGTACTTCCGCCCGCGGAAACTTGTACGAGGTATTCGCTTATTTTTCCGCCTAATTTCGCCACCGTTTCGTTGTTTTCCGTTACCTTATCCAACACTTCGGTGTCGCGTTGAATAAACGCGGTAAAGGCAAGCCGTAAGCTATCCATCGCCATATCCGCCATACGGAAGGTTTCTTTTTTAAGCTGACCAATCGCAACGGAGGGCGTAGAAAGGAAACGCTTGTCCATATACACGAAATCGGACGCGTCTTTTTCTTCTTCCATCTTCTTGTCGAGAACGAGTTTGGTCGCCAAGAAAACCAAGCCTTTGGCAAACGGCAAGAACAATAACGTACACGTTACGTTGAAAATCGTGTGAAACATTGCAATTTGCGTACTCGGCGAAGAGAACCAACGTTCTAAGGTAACTTCGCTGAAATTACGCCAACAAAGAAGTATCACCGCGAATATCACCGAACCGATTACGTTAAAGAGTAAGTGAATAATACTCGCGCGACGGGCGTTCACGCTCGTACCGATAGACGAAATAAGCGCCGTAACGCAAGTACCGATATTCGAACCGAGAATAATAAACAACGCCGAATTACCGCCACCGCCGATGATAAGCCCTGCGCTCGCCATAGAAATAACGATGGTCGTGACCGCGCTCGACGATTGGATAATTGCCGTTAAGCCAACGCCTACGAACAGCAACAATATCGGATTATTTACCGACGACAAAAAGTCGGTAACCGCAGGATTCGTTTTTAACGACGCCATCGGGTCGGACATCAGTCCAAGCCCTACGAACACCAGCCCCAAGCCCGCCAAAGCAAGCCCGACGCTTTTTATTCTGTCTTTTTTAGCGAACAGTTCAATGAATACGCCCAAGAACAGCATCGCCATAAAAATCAAGTCGATATCAAACGCTTGCAACGCCGCGATTTGCGCCGTAATCGTCGTACCGATATTTGCGCCCATAATAATCGCCGTCGCTTGATACAGCGTCATAATGCCCGCGTTTACGAACCCGACGACCATAACCGTCGTAATGGACGAACTCTGCACCACCGCCGTCGTTACCATACCCATACCGACGTTGACCATACGCTTATCGGAGGTTTTGTTAAAAAGCTGTTTTAAACCGTTGCCCGCGATTTTTTCCATATTGTCGCTCAACACTTTAAAACCGAGCAAAAACGCTCCGCAACCTGCCAAAATCCTAATTACAATTTCTAAGATATCCATATATTTTCTCCTTCGTACCTTCTGTTTTGCCCTTACCGCGTTCAGCCCCTGCCTTGGCGGTTTCCTTCCGTTTTCGTCTTACTTGCTCATCTTTCTGCCTTTTTTAGAAAGTGTTTTTGGTAAACGAGCAAAAACAATGAGCATAATTATTATATAACAGTTTTTGCAAAAAGTCACTTAAATAAACGCACTTTTTTAAAAAAAATAAAAAAAATATCGGTGAGAGGTTTCTACCGATACTTTTCTATGCTTAACGAACGCTCTCCCCAACGAGAACGGGCGTTACCTTTTCGCCGTGAATTACGAGGTAACAATAACTTCCGCCTTCGCCGAGCGGATAGCGGAGTGAACCGGGATTGATAAGCGTAACCCCGTTTATTTCCGTTATTTTTGCGTTATGCGTATGTCCGTAAAGTGCAACATCGCAATCACGGCGTTTTGCTTCCAACGCCAACTCGCAAAGCGTAGACTTCACCCGAAATTTATGACCGTGGCAAAAGAAAATCCTGACCCGTTCCACTTCCAAAACGCCTTCGCTTGGCAACGGGGAAAAGAAATCGCAATTTCCCGCGCATTGATACACTTTATCGGGATACGCATGGCTAACCGCGCGAATATCCCCCGCGCCGTCGCCCAAATGCACGAATAAATCGTTTTCCGCTATCAAAGGTTGTAATTTTTCAATATTTTTCAAATTTCCGTGCGAATCGGAAACTACGATAATTTTCGTCACGCCTCACCTCATTTTTGCGCGCAAAGCTTGTAAAGCGCGGAAACGGTGAGATACGGCGTTTTTCTCCTCCGCCGTAGCCAGCCCGAACGATTTTCCCAAGTCTTCGCTCTCAAACAAACAATCGTACCCAAAACCGCCTTCGCCCTGTTCTTCCCGTAAGATGTTTCCATACGTGCGACCTTCGGCAACGAGTTCTGTTCCGTCCGGATACACGAGCGCCACCGCGCTGATAAAAAACGCCCGTCGATTGGATTCGTTGCGCATATTATTTAACAACAAATCACGGTTTGCTTTATCGTCGCCGTGACGACCGCAATACCGCGCGCTATGCACGCCGGGCGCGCCGTTTAAGGCGTCTACGCAAAGACCGCTATCGTCTGCAAGCGCAATACAGCGCAACGCTTTTGACGCAACGCGCGCTTTGATAAGCGCGTTTTCGACAAAGGTCGTTCCCGTTTCCTCCACGTCCACGTCAAAGCCCATTTGTTTTTGAGATACGACTTCGTATTCCGTAAAAATATCTGCAATCTCGCGCAATTTATGCGCGTTTCCTGTTGCTACCACGAGTTTTGTTCTTGACATAAAAGTATTCCTTTTCTTTTTTCGTATAACGGTATTATATCACAAAAAGCGAAAAACGGAAAGTCTTTTCGCCTTTGTTTTGCGTGTTTTTTATTTTTTGGCTATGTCACAGAGAATGGTTGATTAACAAAAAATTTATTTTTTCTGTGTTTTTACGAGAAAAATGCAAGAAAGACAAATATTTTGTGAGCGCGCGTACTTGACTTGTACGAAAGCGAGCTAAATACGAAGTATTTCGTAGGATTTTTCCGTAAAAAATCAACCATGTGACGTGACAGAGCCTATTTTTTTACACGCAAAGCGTTTATGACGGCGAGTAGCATAACGCCCACGTCCGCAAACACGGCAACGCCAAGCGGTAAAACCCCAAAAACGCCCAACGCCATAAATACGAATTTCATTACGATAGAAAAGACGATATTTTGCAATACGATTTTTCGCGTTTTTCTTGCAATTTTTAAACAAAACGGCAAAGCCTTCACGTTATCGGAAATCAATACGACGTCGGACGCCTCCACCGCGACCGCGCTCCCTAATTTCCCCATCGACACCGCGCAATCCGCCGTATACATTACGGGCGCGTCGTTGATTCCGTCGCCCACGTACACGAGCGTTCCGCCCTCCTTTAATTCGTTTGCTTTCCGTACCTTACCGTCGGGGAGCAATTTAGCGTACACTTCGCTGATTCCTACTTCCGCGCCTACGCTTTTCGCGCGCAGTTCGTCGTCGCCCGTAAGCAACGCCAAACGGCTTATTCCTAATTTTTTTAATGTGTTCAGCGCCTCGGGCGTTTCTTCCCGTATTTTATCGCCAACCTCTACCTTGCCCAAATATTCCCCGTTTTTCGCAACGTGTATCGCTGTATATACGCTCTTTTCCAAAGAAACTTCTATCGCGTTTTCAAATAAAAAGTCGGCGTTGCCTATTACCACTTTATTTCCGTCGATAACGGCAGTTAGCCCACCGCCCGCCACTTCTTTGACGTCTTGCGCTTCGTAAGGCGTTGTAAAATCCGCAAACGCTTTTGCGATAGGGTGCGCGGAATATTTCTCTACCGCCGTTACAAGGAAAAGCAATTCTTCTTTCGTTACCTCCCCTTTAGGGAAAACGCCTACCACGGAAAAATTGCCTTCGGTGAGCGTGCCCGTTTTATCAAAAGCAATCCTATCCGCTTTTGCAAGAAGGTCCAAATAGGTTGCGCCTTTCACGAGCGCACCCGCTTTCGCGCAAACGCCGATGCCTGAAAAATAGGTAAGCGGAACGGAAATAATAAGAGCGCAAGGGCAGGACACCACCAAAAAGGTCAGCGCCGATTGTACCCAACGGGAAAAATAAACAAAATTTAAGGCGTTATCCACGACGAGCGAATGAATAAACGGCGCGACGATAGCAAACAGCAACGCCAATCCGCAGACAATCGGCGTATAATAACGGGCAAATTTCGTAATGAATTTTTCGGCGTTCGCTTTTTTCGAGGAGGCGTTTTCCACTAAATCGAGAATACGCTTTACCGCGCTATTTTCATAATTTTTCGTTGCGCGCATCACGAAAGTTTCCCCCGCATTGATACAACCAGAGAGCAATTCCCCGTTCATCTTCACGCTTTTGGGTACGCTTTCCCCCGTCAACGATTTATTATCCAACAAAGCGTTTTCTCCG
>SVIX01000051.1 GCA_015069285.1 Clostridiales bacterium
GGGCAAAATGGCGTTTTTATATACGATGATGGCAACGGGTGGCGGTATTGGAGAATGGATACCGCTCATCGTTGCGTCCGTAATCGGCGTAATTTTAATCATCGCTTTTTGTATCGGCTTAAAAAAAGGCGTTCGGCGCGTGAGTTGGACGGGAATTTGTTGGCTCGTTGCGTGCGTGGCGTTCTTTTTGATACGGAGCGCGCTTGGGAAAAACGCAAAGTTTTCCGTTACCTTGGTCGTCGCGTTGGCGTGCGTATTCATCGTGTTGCTCGGCAACGGGCTTTTGAGTATATTTTTCCGTGAAGAATGGAAAACGGAAAAAAGAAAACGGACGGAAGAGGCGTTAGCGGAGGCAGAACGGACGCAAAACGGCGATTGGTGGGATTGCGACGAGTACGACGAGCGCAAAAAAAAGGAGGGCGAAAAACCCTCCGTTGCAGGTCGCATTTTCGGCGGAATCGTTTGCTTAATAAACGTCGGCGCGGTGCTTTTTGCGATAGTTTGTAGCGTTTTGTTGATAATAAGCGCCACGCCTTTAAAAGACGGAGCGTTAGAAAGCGTTTTTGCAAACGGCGCAACGCAAGGGTTGCTCTCCTTTTCGCAGAAATATCTTTTAGACGCGGTGTTTATCGGGATTTTTTTGGGGTTCGTTTGCGAAGGCGCTCGAAACGGTTTGGTGGGCACGCTCCGTACCTTGCTTGCGCATATCGGCGGAATATTGTTGACGGTGGCGTGCTTGTTGTTGCCCTTTTCTCCGCTTGCAGGGGAGAACGGCGTACCCGTATTGCATAAAGTCGTAGCGAAATTTGCGGATATTTGCAACGGCTGGTGGGGCGAAAAATTGCCCGTACTCGCGCCCCTATTGGGAAAGGCGTTCGTGGGCGTATTGTTGGCGATAATCGCGGTGCTGATAGCGGTATTTTTCAATTGGTTATTGAAAAAGGCGGAGAAAGGCGTTGTGAAAGTGATGTGGTTGCGTATCGTTGACGGCGGAATAGCGGGTATTTTATATTTAGTATTCGCCGTGGTAATGTGCGCGGTAATTTGGGGCGTCTTATACGCGCTCGCCTATTACGGCGTAATGAGTTTTTCCGCGCTAAGCTTGCAAGAAACTTGGATATCGGAGGGCGTATTCGAACTTTTCGAAACGCATATCAAACCGATTTTAGACGGGTTAGGAACATAAAACGAAAGACGATAAAACGGGGGCAGGTACGCGTTCAACGCATACCTGCCCTCTATCTTTTATGAAATTCTTCCAAGTAAATAGTCCACAGATAAATCTAAATAATCCGCAAGCTGGTCTAAATGTTCAATAGAAGGCAGACTTTTGTTGGTAAGCCACACGTGTGTAGTCGAAGAAGAAAAATGCAAGTCTTTTTGCAATCGGTATTGCGAAGTGTTTGTTTCTTTTAGAACTTTTTGGAAGATTTTGCCAAACGGTTGTATGGGCTGAAACTCTTTTGTGTCGCAGTAATCAATTCTGCCAAGAAGAAGGTCGGCAGATACGTTAAAATGCGTCAGCATACGCACAAAACCGTTGTAATTAGGCAATCGTTGCCCACATAAATATCGAGTAATACTAGTACGATGTGTGTGCAGTATTTTCGCCAATGCAGGCGCGTTTACGTTTTGCTCTTGCATAAGCGTTGAAAGATTTTCGGCAAATTTCGACAAAATAACCATAACAAAGACAATCTCCTACAAAATATTCTATTTAGTTTTTGCATCAAACAGTTGCGTGATGCACATTCCGAGTGGTATAATATAAGTACAAATAAATCAGCGCGCGATTTGTTGGTAAAAGTAAAAAAAATTTGAGGAGAAAAAAATTATGGAAAAAGAAAAAAGCAAAATTTCCGTTAGGGATTTAACGGAAGAAATCACGTTACTTATCAAAGAAGAAATCGTAGCTACGTATACGGAAGAAGAGGACGCCCTTTTGGTGCATCTTTTAAACGGTCAAAATTTTCGTATTAAAGTAGAAGAGCTTTAAGGGGGTGAATATATTATAATATAGAAAAAGGGGGCTGATTCCGTCGAAAAGAATCAGTCCCTTGGTTTCTTTGTCAAAAAAGCCGAGATAGCGTTTTTGCGTTCTCGGCTTTTGGAATAATTTATTCGAATTGGTTCGCCAAAATATCGGCGGTAAGACGGGCGAGGTTCATATCGCTCCCGTCCATTTTTGCTCCTTCTTCTTTGGAGAGTACGGCAACAGCGCCGAGGCAATCTCCGCCGGAAACGATAGGCACGATGACTTGCGCCGTAACGCCTTCTTCGCGGGAGGAGGTGAGCGGAATCACGTCCCCGCCGTCCGCTACGTTGGCAATATAGCTACGGCGTTCTTTTAATATTTTTTCCATATCTTCGGACAGGCTTTTGCCGTCGAGGTCTTTTTTTCCGTCGCCGTATGCGTGCAATATACCGTCGGTATCGCAAATGACGGCGAGTTTACCGCTTAAATCGTTGAGCGTGCGGGCGGTAGCCTTGCTAAATCGCTCCAAGGTTGCGATAGGCGAATATTTTTTGAGCATAAGCTCGTCGCGTTCTGTAAAAATTTCAAGAGGGTCGCCCTCTTTAATGCGAAGCGTTCGACGAATTTCTTTTGGGATAACGACTCTACCGAGCTCGTCGATTCTTCTGACTATTCCGGTTGCTTTCATAAAAATTCCTCCATTTACAAATATTGTGCGTTGAAAGTAGAAAGAATATGCGTGTAAAATATCGGGCGGGGGCAAGAAAAAAGAAAAAAATAAAATTTTTTCTTGAAAAGCGATAAAATGAGTTGACAAAAGCGTCGCATTGATATATAATTAAATCCGTTAATCGCGGTCGTGGCGGAACTGGCAGACGCGCAAGACTAAGGATCTTGTGGGTAACTCCATGCAGGTTCAATTCCTGTCGACCGCACCAGCGTAAGGCATTTATGCAAGAAAAGTTGCATAAATGCCCGATTTTTTTGTATATTTGATAGGTTTTATGCGGTCAAAAATGGATTTTTTGGCAAAAAACTGCTGTTTTGGCGTCCATTTTGGCGTCCACTTTTTCGGTTTATTTGTCTTATATAATGAAAGTCGTTCGTGTGTATAGCACAAATGACTTTTTGCTGTTGTATGCCGAAAATGGCTATGGAAAAGTATTGTAAACTGTCAAAGGTAAAATTGTTTTTATTACAAATAATTCCAATTAGTTGACGAAATGTATCGTTTATGATATAATATAGTGGCCAAATCAATTCAATATTGTAACGTATAGAATGCGGCTTTTTATGGGGAAAGGAGTACTATACTCTTTTTTGCATAGTTGCTTATATGAAAGAATTTGATAAAAATGCAAATTCCATCCATATAAGCAGGTGCGTTTTATACGCTACGTTACATAAGGATTGGTTTGGCGACTATCGGAGTTTGCGTTTTTTGTGCGTTTACTTCGGTAGGCGCGCTTTTTTGTTTAAGAGGTGTTTCCATGAAAAAACAGAAATTTTTAATATCTATCTTAACAGTTTTTTTCGTCTGCTTTATGGGCGTGGCTTTTTCTGCGTGCGGTGAAGAACATACGCATTCCTATACGCAACAAATCACGACGCAAGCGACTTGCACGGAAAAAGGTGTAATCACGTATACTTGTTCGTGCAACGATACATACACGGAAGAAATTCCTGCGCTTGGTCACGAGTTTACTAACTATGTATCAGACAATAATGCTACGTATGAAAAAGACGGCACGGAAACGGCGGTGTGCAACCGCGACGGGTGCGAAGAAAGAGATACGCGCACGGACGAAGGTACGAAACTTGTCAGCGGGATTGCGTTTACTACGCTTTCTATCGAGACGGGGCGGGCGTATAGCGTGGTAAGCAACGCCACGATAGAATTTTCTTTCGTAGAAGAAATTGAAGTTAAAGGCAACGCAAATTTCGTCGTTTCCAAAGACAAATACGGCTCGCAAGCCTATTTGACGAAAATCGTGCCTTTGGAAGAAGGCGACAATACTTTTTACGTTTTTGAAACGATAAATGGGGAAATCAACGAAATGTACGAGATAACCTTGCGCCGTCGCCCTATGTACACGGTATCGTTTGAAGGTGGCATTTCCTCGCAACGCGTGGAAGAAGGCGATACGGCAACTCTCCCCCAAGAACTCCCCACAAAAAAGGGCTATAATTTCATAGATTGGAACTTTGACTTTTCCTCTCCCGTTACGGGCGATTTGACGATTACGGCAAATTGGGAAATTGGAATGGAAAAAGTCGTTATTTTGGACGCGAGCGCGTCTATGCGTACGCAAAGTGATGGCTCGACTCGTTTTGAGCGCGCCGTTTATGAAATCCTTAGTTTGGCTGATGAGTGCTTTGAAAAGGGTTTTGCCGTTTCTCTCATTTTTGCGGACGAACAACCTAAATTTATAGCGAAGCATTTTTCCGCAGACGAGAAAGGCGAGTTTTTCAATTTGCTTGATGGGCTTTTGGAAGAGGATACGCAATGCTCGTACGGCTCGGCAAATATGAAATCTGCGATGGCTTTGGCGGAAAGCGTTTTAGAACAAAATAAAGACGCCGAAATTTTGCTTTATACTGGTACGCAATATACGCATACGGAAGGCGTAACCGTAATAAACGTTGCCGAAGAACGCGAATGGAATGTGGCAATTTTGGATTGCGAAGCGGTTGTGGAAGAAAATTACTACACCTTTAACGTTTCTGTGGCTACATATAATCGCGATATCGAGCTTTTTGTTTATTGCGAGGTATCCGGTGTAAATGGCGGAGCTACGATACAAATGAGAGTACACGTACTTTGCAAAAGTGACAAAATTCAAAAAGTGTCCTTTGTTACGCAAAATATGCCAATGGCAATTTACGAATTTGAAACCGTACACGTGTATGTTTCCGAAGACGACTCTTTTCCCTACGATGACGATTTCTTCCTTTACGACGGACGAACAGAAATAAAAACACAGTACGCAAGCGCTAACCCGAATATGCTTATTTCGGGGGCATTATACTCTTTGCGCACCTCTTTGCAGGATTCTTGGGATATAAGCATCACCGAAACGAAAGTCGTAGGCAAGCCCAACCTTGCTGATTACGATTTTTATATTTTTGAAAATAAGTCCTTGACGGCTTTGCCGACGGACGGGGCGGTATTCCTTATCAACCCCTCGGCTTCCGTATCGGGCTTTTCTCTTGGGGAAACGGTAACGGGCAATTTCAACCTCACTTTTGATAACGCGCACGAAATTACAAAAAATATTTCTTCGACAAGCGTATCCGTTTCCGCGTATACGAAACTGTCCTCGTACCATTCTTCTTTCACGCCCGTTATGTGGTGCGGAAACGATCCCGTTTGTTTGGTGAAAAATACGCCGACGGAAAAAATCGTCGTTTTGACGTTTGACGTTGGAGCGTCTAATTTGGATACGACGACGATTCCTCTGCTCACGTACAATATTTTCGATTATTTCTTCCCGAAAACGATTGAAAAAGACGTGTTTAACGTTGGCGAAAAGGTAGAAATTAACAGCACAAACGGAACTGTAAATCTTTCTTGGTATGGAGCGAAAATAGAGTATACTCAATTCCCTTCCACGTTTATTCCCAACGTGCCGGGAACGTATCAAGTGGAGCAGACAAGCATTGCAGGCGTTTATTTCATTAAAAACTTTTTCGTCAAAATACCAAGCCTAGAAAGCAATATTTCCCGTACGGAAATTTTACCGCAACCAAATCAAGTAATTGTTAGCGTTACCGTTCAAGAGGAGGAAGAAAGCCGTATCGTCAAAATCGAGCCGAAAAATAATCGAATCGAAGTAGGTAAAACGACGGCGTTGGAAGTTTTTATAAACAGCACTTACGAAGGACAGGCAACGCTTACGCTGTATGACAATGAAGTTAAAGAAAAGTCATTTGAAATAGACCTTATCAAAGGTTCGCAAATGTTTGAGTTGGATTACGTTTTCAATGTTCCCGGGTTACACGAATTTACTTTTGATATTGTAAAAGACGACGGCACTTTATTGACGAAAAATAATAATTTTTATGCGCATATCACTATTGACACCGAAGATATACTTATTATTGAAAGAAATACAGACGAATCAAAAGAACTTGTGAGGATTCTTTCGGAAAACGAAAATTATCAAATCACGGTTTTGAATATCTTGGAGGATGATATTCCTTTGTGGGTAGAGGAATTGAGCGTTTACGACCAAGTCATTCTTGTAAATATCGCAAACGCGGATATGCCCGAAGGGTTTGACGAAGTATTGCATTCTTACGTTTACGATATCGGCGGTAGCTTATTTACCGTTGGCGGAAACGACGAAAACGGGGAGGCGAATACCTATAACCGTGAAGATATGTACGGTACGCTTTATCAAGAAATGTTGCCCGTGCAAGCAATCGATTATACGCTTCCTCTCGGCGTCGTGTTTATTGTTGATACCTCGGGAAGCATGATGCAAACGGACTATTCTGGAAACACCTATTTTGAACAAGCAAAAGCAAGTCTGGTCGCAGGATTAGATGCCTTGACCGGACGAGATTTTGTCGGTATTGTATTGCTTAATGAAAATGCAAGTGTAGCCTTGCCTATGACGGCTTGTACGCAACAAGCAAAAATACTTTCCGCAATAAATGA
This sequence comes from Clostridiales bacterium, assembly GCA_015069285.1. Lineage (GTDB taxonomy): Bacteria > Bacillota > Clostridia > Christensenellales > Borkfalkiaceae > Scatosoma. Next base: position 6,639 of record SVIX01000051.1, read on the forward strand.
ACTCAATACCGACGGGGGTGGCACTGTTTATTCTTCGGCAATCCAGCAAGCGGGAATGCTTTTATTGACGTGTAAAGGTTTGGCAAAATATCATATTATTATGATTACGGACGGGATGCCTGCAGATGCATCGGAAGAATATAACACGATTATTGAAAATAACTATAAAAACTATGGCATAACGTTTTCAATCATAGGAATTGGTCTAAATAATTATAATAAGGAATTACAACATGCCGTTGAGCTTGGGGGTGGAAGACTGTATGCAACAGAAAGGATGGAAATGTTGCCTACGCTTATGAGGGGAGACCTTTCCGCTCCCGAGATAAAAGACGTAATTTACGAATCGTTTTCTGTAGCACTTAATCCCGAATACGCTTTATTGTACGATATTGAGGGCGTAAAGTTTTTAACTTTAGATGGTTTTTACGGGACAAAACTTAAGGATGGCGCGACGGCGATTTTAACGGGAATATACGACGTCCCCATTTACGCGCAATGGAATTACGGTAACGGAATGGTTGGCAGTTTTATGTGCGACTTAAACGGCACGTTTTCAGAAAATTTGTTAAACGATGCTAACGGGGTTTTGTTATTGAATAAAATTATAGGCGAAGCGTTTTCTATGCCAAACGCGCGAATTGATAATAATGTGACGAACGAAAGTGTGACGGAATCCGTAGTATTTAAAGCGGCGTTGGATAACGGAGGAACTTTAGAGTTGACCTTGAAAGACGAAAACGGTTTGATGATCCAAACAATGATTTTAGACGAGGAGGCGGATTTAGAAAAAGAAATTCAATTTATAGTTTCACAAATTGGGGCGTATACCTTAGAATATATCCAGAAGGATGTAGCTGGGGATATTATTTCAACGGGTGAATTGTTGATTTCATTTTCAACATAGTTTTTATAACACATGCGATTGCTTTATTTAGACTAGATTTTCTCTGCCCTAGCTGCTTTTATTTCCCTTTTGTATTTATAATAGCTATTCCTAGAACACCCACAAAGTTTCATAACGTCGGCATCATCTAAAGTGCCACCGAAATCTTTGGAATGCTTTTTAATAATGGCTTTGCATTGCATGGATTTCTTTGTGGTAAGAGTAACACCTTTGCCGTGTTGATTATTTAACTTATAGAAAAAGGTAAATAAATCGTGGAGTTGGGTGTCGTTTAAAGATTCTAATTCTTTGGTTAATATACTTGTAGTTTTTTCTGATTTTATCATACTCGCCGAGGTAGTAGGGAATGACTCTTTTATTTGTTGAGAAAACCGTTCTCAAGTAGTTGTTTACTTGATAATCCACTTCTTCGAGGTAGTTTTCAAGTTCTGCTACTTTGTATTCACCGCTGTTGATTGCGGACGCGGATACGCCCGACATAGAACGGCAAACTACTTCCGAAAGTTCGCTCGTATTGTCGTTAAGTACGATTTCAGAGCATACGTAGAATTCAGTTGCGTACTTCGTATCGGGAAGGTTGTAGATATACACTACCGCTTCTTCGTATCCGTCGCCGTAACCTTCGTTGAGTTCGTAGTAGTTTACCCACTTACCCGTCGTTTCGAAGGGGTTACCGTCCTTTTTTACTTCTTCTGCCGTATCCTTGTTGTAGAAACGTAACGTCATTCCTCCCTCTGTCGCTTTTACTCGCGCAACGATATATTGTCCTTTCTTATAAGAATCCACGCCGTTAATTTGCGTCGTTGCATCCCAGGGTGCCTTATCGTTTAAAGGCCTTAAAGTTTGAACCCCGGTATTATTTATTGTACCAACTATGTAATTATTTTCTTGGAAAGGATTATAATCCGTCACATAATTTACACGTACCAAATCCGTACCCTTATATGCCGTAACCCCCTCGGGTACGGTTTCTACCAAGTCGGAGGGTTGTTGGAAGCTTTTCGTAAATTCGGTTTCCGTTATGAAAGTATA
>SVIX01000052.1 GCA_015069285.1 Clostridiales bacterium
AGAGAAAACGGTTTTATGCAAAATAAAAAAATTTTTTACAAAAAAAAAGGAAATTGCGTTTTTTTGTCGAATATATAAAGTGGAGGGATTAAAAAGTCGCCCTTGAGGCGACCTTTTGAAATAAAATGAATGATAAAATATAATATAATAAATATTTGGAGGTATTTATGTCGGAAAAAATATACATAAGTGGTTGTATACGTGTAGGGAAAGCGACGGATTTTAAAAATGGCAAGCCCATAACGTCTTCGCCTACTAATCCATCAACAACCGTTGTGCCACCCAAAACGGAGAAGAAAATAATTCGCGCCGATACAAACGCCGAGTTTTTGAATAAAAGGTTTGGGACACATTATAAGCAATGGTACAAATCTACTTGGCAAGAATCACCCAATCGTATTGTTTGGATGGTAAGATTTTACGGAGAAACCGGTGGATGGATAAATCGGTTTACGGATGAAACGCACAATCGGATAGTGGAAAAGTATGTGGGGAAAAAACCTATAGAACTTCCGCCGTATTCGCACCGCATCCGTATTGTGGTGGCGATTGAAGAGAGAGACGTACCAAGAAGATATACGATAGAGGGCGTATATCAATTTGACGCAAAGGCAAGTACGCTTACCAGACGGTATTATAATAAAATTTCAGATTTTTAATTAGATAAGGAAAAAAGATGATAGAACAAAACGAAAAATTATACGATGAAATTAAATTATTCCTTCGGCAAAAATACATAGACCTAACTCGGTGTCGCTTTGATGAAATACTTAGACTGCCAGACTGGTATGAGGAAGGTATAGAAAACGAGCAAGCCCTGCAAGAAAAATTAGACGATATGCAAGAGGGATTCGTAAGTACTTTATTGCGAAAAATTGACGAAAAGGGAATAAAGGATAGCGAATGTTATAAACGGGCGAATATTGATAAAAGATTATTTTCAAAAATGCGTAAAAATATGAATTATAAGCCCAAGAAACAAACGGTGCTTGCTTTTGTGATTGCGTTGGAAATGACATTAGAAGAAGCGCAGGACTTTCTCAAAACGGCTGGGTATTCACTGTCGCGTTCGGATAAAGCGGACGTTATCGTAGAGTTTTTTATTACGAAACAACGCTACGATATTTTTGAAGTGAATAACGCCTTGTATTATTATAATCAGCCTTTGCTAGGTTCAAAAACGTATTAAAAAGTCGCTCGTAAAGCGACCAAATCCTCCGTAGTTTATTGTATACTAAAATAAATAAACTACGGAGGATTGTATTTATGGAAAGAATGGTGAAAATACTTTGGAGTATTTGTTGCGCGTTGTTTTGTTTAGGTATCTTTCTCTCTTGGGTAGAGGTGAAGAAATACGATACTGATACCTATTGGGTTGCTCAAAATCACGAGCACGTCTACGAACAATATTCGGGTGAAATCGTAGACGTTATCGAAAATGATGAAACGTGTAAAGTGAAAGAAGACGTGATTCTCGTCAAGAAAAAAGTCCATGGAAGGGCTTGGTTTACGGTCGGCATTGTATTGATGTTGATGACGGGTGCTATCATAGCAATGAAAGTGTTTGAGGTTGTAAAAGAAACTTGGGAAGATACAAGAAAATAAATTAAAAGGAGAAAAATTATGAAAAAAAACAAAGTAACGGAAGTGGTTTTTATTATAGACGCAAGCGGTTCAATGAAAGCTTTGCGCGACGATGCGTTGGGTAGTATAAACACGGTATTAGAAGAAAAACAAAAAACGTCGTATGAAGGCAAGATTTTTATTACGATGGTAATGTTCAATAATTCCGTGTCTCTTTTACGGGATAAAGTTTCCATTCGTGATGTTCCGCCTTTGACGGAAAAGGAATACGTGCCAAATGGTTTAACGGCTCTTTATGATGCTATTGGGAAAACGATTGAGTGTTTGGAAAAACGTCGGCATCGTGAGCGGACGGGGGAGCGCTATGATAAAACGTTATGTTTTATTATGACGGATGGAATGGAAAACGCAAGTCGTCGGTTTGATAGAGCCACCGTAAAAGAAATGCTCGAAGATAGGCAGGGGGACGGCTGGGAATTCGTATTTCTTGCCTCGAATATAGACGCGGAGGAATCAGCGCGTCATATAGGAATTAGCAAAGAAAGGGCAATAGGTTGGCACGCTGACGGTATGGGTTTGCGCGGAATAGGTAGAGGTATGAGTCGTTGTATGGAGTCTGTGATAATGGAAGACCACTCGTTTGTCCGTGAGGATTTTTCGGAGGCAGACGAAGATTTTAAGCGTAGAAAAAAGTAACGCTATAATTATATTTTATAAAATCCGCCCCGACCTTGATAGGTCGGGGCGTTGTTGATAAGTGGAGTTACATTCCTTCGAATACGAGGTGGATTCCTGCGTTTTGGATAAGTTTGCAGGCGGATTTTACCCGTTCGGCTTTGTATTCGTTGGCGCTGTGTCCGTCGAATCCTACCGACAGACGTACGCCCGATTTTTTTACGATTTCTTGCTGTTCTTTATTTTTGAAAAATTCCGTTGCGTAGTCGTGCGTTTTAAAAGAATGAACGCTGTCGTAGTTGACGTTGATTTCCCAGAAAATATTTTGTTCCGCCATTTTACGGAAATAACGATAGGGGTCTTCGCCGATAGAACGGATAAACGCGAACATATCGGTATGCGCAACGCCCGTAGGGCAATTTGCGCGCTTGGCAAACCCGAGAAGGTCGCCTTGTAAAAAAGAATTTTTATCGTCTAAATTTTCCAAAAGACAAAAATCAAAAAAGGAAATATCCGCGCTATCGGGTAAAGCGTAACTGTGTTTGCCTAAAAGCGTGCAAACTTCTATTCCGCAAAGCAATTTGATTTTATTGCGGTATTTTTCTTTCAATAAACGCATGTGGTCGTAATAACGAGCGAGCGTTCTCCCGTAATCCGCGTCAAGACGGTTGCCTTGATTCCAGCAAAAATCCGTTCTTGCGCAACCGACGCCGTAGTTATGGTCGCAAATGCCGAGCATATCTATTCCCGCCGTAATTGCCGTTTCAACAACGCGTTCGGGTTTGTCTTTACTGCAAAAGGAATAGTAAGTGTGTGCGTGTAAATCCTGTATCATAAAATTCTCCCAAATATTCCGCTAATGCCTTTATTATAGTACAATTAAAAAAATAAAGCAAGTACTTCAACGCGGTTAAAAAATAAATTTAATGCCCCTGCCTTCCAATTCTTTGGGCGGTGGCGCGTCCGTTACGACTAAATCGTAGTTTTCAAGCTCGGTTAAACGGTACGCTCCGTGCGCGCCGAATTTCGTGTGGTCAATGAGCAAAACGTGTTTTTGCGACCGTTCAAACGCCGCGCGTTTAATTTCTTTTTGGTCTAAGGAACGCTCGTAAACGTTGCCGTCGAGCACCGCCGCGCACGAGGAAATCATTAAGTCGAATTTAAAATCGTTAAGCTGTCGCGTCGTCCAACTACCCGTTGCCGAAATGGTGTTATACTGTACCGTGCCCCCGAGCAGTATCAAAGTTACGTTGGGCTTTTTAGAAAGTTGCGTCGCCGTTTGTAAATTGTTCGTAACGACCGTTTTAAAATTGAAATCCATACGCTCGGCAAGCGCAAGCGTAGTGGACGAACTGTCGATAAACACCGATTTAAAAGGCGGAATGTGGGGGATAGCTTTGGTCGCAACCCGTTCTTTTTCATTTGCATTTTTTTCCATACGGAAAAAGATGGAAATTTCTTCCGAGTTTTCGGGAAGAATTGCGCCTCCGTGACTGCGTTCGACGAGTCCCATTCCGTTCATTTCCGCAAGGTCGCGCCGAACGGTCGCTTCGCTTACGTAAAAAAGCTTTGCAAGTTTGTTTACTTGTACCTTTTTTTGCTCCTTTAAAATCCTTAAAATTTCGTTTTGTCGTTCGTTTAACGCCATTTTTGTCTTTCCTCCGCGTTCTTTTTTTCGTTTTGTTCGTTTTTTTACGCAAAAACGGGTGTTTTATGTTCGTTTATGTTCGTTTATGTTCGAATTATATCATAAAAAATTTTTTTTGTCAATCTTTCAAACATATATAGACAAAAAATAAAATATATGATATAATAATGTCAGACTAAAAATAATGCCATAAAAGGGTTAAAAGTATGAAGTATTATCTTGCGATTGACATCGGCGCTTCTTCGGGAAGACATATCGTTGCGCATATTGAAAACGGAAAAATGATAACGGAGGAAATTTACCGTTTCCAAAACGGTCCTGAGGAACAAACGGCGTACGACAACAAAACGCATCTTACGTGGGATGCGGAACGCTTATTCGAAGAAATTTTGAACGGTTTGAAAAAAGCCAAGGAACTTGGCAAAACGCCCGTATCCGTAGGCGTTGACACCTGGGGCGTGGATTACGCGTTGTTGGGGGAAGACGGCAAAGCGGTCGGCGGTGTGTATTGTTACCGCGATTCGAGAACGGAGGAAACCATTCCGCAAGTACATAAAATAATTCCTTTTGAAGAATTGTACGAGAGAACGGGAATTCAATTCGCCTCCTTTAATACGATTTACCAACTTATGCACGAAAAACAAACGGGCAGAATGGACAAGGCGAAGTTTATGCTCAACTTACCCGATTATTTCCATTACCGTTTGACGGGCGTAAAAATGCAAGAATATACAATGGCAACCACGACGGGTATGGTGAACGCAAAAACGCATACTTGGGACGAGGAAATTATCGAAAAGCTCGGCTATAAAAAGGAACTTTTCGGAACGCTTGCAAAACCGGGTACGCTCGTTGGCGAGTTCACGGACGAAATAGAAAAAATCGTGGGCTATAAAGCAAAGGTAATTTTACCTGCTACGCACGATACGGCAAGCGCGGTTTTGGCTGCGCCTTTGTCGGCGCAAACGCCGTATATTTCGAGCGGAACTTGGTCGCTTCTCGGCGTAGAGCAAAACGTCGTGCACAACTCGGTGGAGGCGCGCGAGGCGGGATACTCTAACGAAGGGAGCTTGAATAATACTTTCCGCTTACAAATTAATATTATGGGGCTTTGGATGATACAGCAAGTCCGTCACGAATTGGACGATAAATATTCCTTCCCCGAACTTGCCGATATGGCGAGAGCAAACCCCGTAGACTACGAAATCAACGTCAACGACCAAAAATTCTTAGCGCCTAAGAGTATGATAGACGCGATAGAAGAGAGCGTGGGTAAAAAACTCCCCATCGGAGAAATGGCGTACGTTATTTATAATAACCTTGCAAAATATTACGATTATTCGTTGAAAGCTTTGGAAAGCGTAACGGGCGAGAAATACGAAACCTTGAATATTATCGGCGGTGGCAGTAAAAACGCGCTTTTGAACGAATTGACGAAAAAATATACGGGTAAACAAATTATTACCGGTCCTGCCGAAGGTACGGCTATTGGTAATTTAATGATGCAAATGGTAGGGTTAGGCGATTTATCTTCCGTACAAGAAGGGAGAACGCTCGTGAAAAATTCTTTTGATATCGAGGAGGTATAACGAATGAAAATTTTAATGTATGGTGATTCGATAACGGACGCATGTTGGAACAGAAACTCGGCAATTGGGGCGTATGATAGCTACGGAGTTGGCTACGTTCGCTCAATCGCAGGAGCGTTGATTAAAAGAAATCCGAAAGAATATACCGTTATCAACCGCGGTATCGGCGGGAACAGAATCGTAGACTTGTATGCAAGAATAAAAGCGGACGTTTGGAATCACGAACCCGACGTATTGAGCATTTTAATCGGTATCAACGATATTTGGCACGAGATAGGTGGGCAAAACGGCGTAGACATTGACCGTTTCGAAAAAGTCTACCGTATGTTGCTTGAAGATACGCTTGCGCGTTTGCCGAATTTAAAAATTATTCTTTGCGAACCGTTCGTGTTGGAAGGTTATGCAACGAAAGAAAACTTAGAAAAATTCCTTGAAATAAAGGAATACGCTAAAGTCGTGAAAAAACTTGCAAAGGAGTACGGGGCGTACTTCGTGCCTTTACAAGAAGATTTTGAAAAGAAAGCAAAAGAGTACGGTGCGGGATATTATCTTTTCGACGGGGTGCACCCGAATATTGCAGGCGCGGAATTGATTGCGGATAAGTGGTTAAAACTTTTCGACGAAGAAGTAAATAAATAAAAATAAATATAGTGAGGAGGACGGTATGTTCAGATACGAAGAAGCAAAAAAAATATACGCGCAGTTTGGGATTGATACGGAAAAGGCGATTGCAAGATTGAGCCAAATTCCCGTAAGCGTTCATTGTTGGCAGGGCGACGACGTTATCGGGTTTGACGGTAGCGATTCGCTTTCGGGCGGTATCCAAACGACGGGAAACTATCCCGGTAGAGCAAGAACGCCTGAGGAATTGTTTGCCGATTTAACGAAAGCGTTCGCGCTTATGCCCGGTAAAAAGAGAATCAACGTACACGCATGCTACGCGCTCCTTGGCGAAGACAAAGGCAAAGTGGATAGAGATTGTTACGAATATAAATATTTTGAGCCTTGGGTAAAATGGGCGAAAGAAAACGGGCTTGACGGCGTGGATTTCAATCCGACCTTTTTTGGTCACCCCAAGATGAAAGACGGACTTTCCCTTTCCTCGCCCGACGAAGAAACGAGAAAGTTTTGGGTTCGTCACGGTAGAGCTTGCTTAAAGATTGCGTCGGAAATGGGAAAAGCAATGGGTACGCCTTGCGCAGTAAATATTTGGATTCCCGACGGATATAAAGATATTCCCGCGGATAGATTAGGACCTCGTATGCGTTTAAAAAAATCGCTCGACGAAATGTTAGAGGGTTACGATAAAGAGTGGGTTATTCCTGCGGTAGAGAGTAAAGTATTCGGTATCGGTATTGAAAGCTATACGGTAGGAAACAACGAATTTTATCAAAATTACGCGGCGTCGCGTGGAATTTGTTGTTTGCTCGATACGGGACATTACCATCCTACGGAAGTGGTAAGCGATAAAATTCCTTCCCTCCTTGCGTTCTACGATAAAGTACAGCTCCACGTTTCCCGTCCCGTAAGATGGGATAGCGACCACGTAGTCGTAGTGGACGACGAACTCAAAGAACTTTCGAAAGAAATTATCCGTAACGAGGCGGACGGAAAGGTAATGATTGCGCTTGATTATTTCGACGCAAGCATCAATAGACTTTGCGCGTTCGTAACGGGGGTACGCTCTATGCATAAAGCGCTTCTTTGCGCGCTCTTACAGCCGTATACGGAAATGAAGAAATTGCAGGACGAAAACAATTTGACGAAAGTGTTGTATATGCACGAAAGAGTAAAATTCTTGCCCTTCGTAGACGTTTGGAACGAATATCTCCAAAGACAGGGTCTTTCAGAAGATTGGTGGGAAGAAGTAGAAAAATTTGAAAAAGAAGTAATAGCTAAGAGAGGTTAAATAATGAAAATTTTGGTTGTAAACGCAGGTAGCTCGTCGCTTAAATATCAATTATTTGATATGGATAAGCAAACGGCGATAGCAAAAGGGAATTGTGAAAGAATCGGAATCGACGGTGTGGTAACGCATAAATGTCCGGGCAAAGAAGATTATAAAGCAAATGAAAACTTTTCCAATCACCGCGAAGCGATTGCTTGCGTATTGAAATTGCTTACCGATAAAACGCTTGGCGTTATTGCAAGCGTAGACGAAATTGCCGCGGTAGGTCACAGATTTGCGCACGGTGGCGAAAAGTTGAGAGCGTCGGCAAAACTCGGCGCGGACGAAATTGCGTATTTGGAAAGCATCGTAGGGTTAAATCCTTTGCACGGTCCTCCCGCAATCAGCGGTTTTAAGGCTTGTAAAGAAGTTATGCCTAACGTTCCGCACGTCGGCGTATTCGATACTTCCTATTATTCCGATATGGAAGAAAAGGCGTATATCTATCCTATCCCTTACGAATTGTACGAAGAATACAGAATCCGTCGTTACGGTTTCCACGGAACGTCGCACAGATTCGTTGCGGCGAAAGCGGCGGAACTTTTAGGGAATAAAAACGCAAAGATTATTACCTGTCACTTGGGCAACGGTTCGTCTATCACGGCGACTGTCAACGGCAAAGCTATCGATACGTCGATGGGCTTTACCCCTCAAGACGGCGTGCCTATGGGAACGCGTAGCGGGGCG
>SVIX01000053.1 GCA_015069285.1 Clostridiales bacterium
GAATTGCGCTCAGTTCTTTTTTGGCAGGGGTATTCGTCAATTATGTAACGCTCGATAAAGAAATGCGGTCCTTGATAAAATTAAAGAATCGCATACAAAAATCGTACTATCAAGAAGTGACGGACGACGAGTTTTACGACGTGTTGTTTGACGCGGTAAGCGATAATTTACTTGACGACTATTCGTGGTATCTTTCGAGGGACGAATATAAACAATCGCAGGAACAAGCGGAGGGGAAACAAAGCGGTTTAGGATTGGTATTTTCCACGAGCCAAGCGGGCTTGGAACAAATGCGCGTAGTACGCGTTTGCGGAAATTCCCCCGCGGAAGAAAAAGGGATTGTCGCAGGCGAATACGTTTTGGGCTTTGGCGCAAGCGAAACGCAAATACGGGAAGAAATTACCTTCGACGCGTTTTCCGAATTTTTGAGCGGTTACGCTGAAAATGAAAATTTTTATATGAAGATAAGGGGTTTGACGGGCGAAGAACGCGTGATTAGTATCGCAAAATCCGATTACGTGGAAAATTACGTGTTTTACCGCACGAGCGCGACGGCGTACCGTTTCGTCGGTGAAAACGCCGTAACGCCCACGCAAAAGGGCGAACCGCTTTCTTGTTTGGACGAAAATACGGCGTATATCCGTTTAACGCAATTTAACGGCGCGGCGGCGGAGGAGTTTGACGAGGCGATGAAGTTGTTCGCCTCCCAAGACAAAAAGAACTTGGTGTTGGATTTGCGTGGCAACGGTGGCGGATATTTGGATATTATGTTAAAAATCGCGCGTTATTTTTGCAAAGACGCCACGGAAAATAAACCCGTCGTTGCCGTAGCCGATTACGGAGAAAAAAAGGAGAAATTTTTAGCGAACGGCAATTTATATTTCGATTATTTTTCTGACGATAGCCGAATTTGCGTACTTGCAGACAATCAAACGGCGTCCGCGTCGGAGTGCTTAATCGGTTGTATGGTCGATTACGGCGCAGTTTCCTATCAAGATATTTGGCTTGCCGAACGCAACGGCGAGGCAAGAACGTTCGGTAAAGGCATTATGCAAACGACCTATTCGTTGCTTAGCGGAAACGGCGACGCCGTAAAGCTGACGACGGCGCGTATTTGTTGGCCGTTAAGTAAAAAATGTATTCACGGCGTAGGGGTATTGCCTTCCGACGGCGCAAAAACGGTTGCCGAAGACGCCGACGTTGAAAAGGAGCTTATAAACGCGATTTCTCTTTTGTATTAACGATTAAAAGAAAAACCAAACAAAAACGCATACCTTGGCAGGTATGCGTTTTTGCAATTATATGGAGGTGTTCCTTGGAATAAGGAAACGTGTGAGCTACGTTTACAAACAAAGTATAGCGTATAAGTGCGAAAGCTTGTTGTTTAAAATGTGATAATTTCGCGAAAACTTTATAGCGTTTTCAAAAATTCCAACAAGGCGGATTTTTGCGCGTTGCTTAAACTCGCTATCTTTTTTTGTAGCCGTTCGTCTACCGTCAGGGCAGAAGTTTTTTCTGCGTCTTCGGCGAAAAATTCCGAAAGCGTTATGCCAAACGCGTTACATATCGCCTGCAAGGTGGAAATTTTTGGGTCGTTTTTTCGCGTGTATAAATTGTTCAGAGTAGATTGCGTCAGCATCGCCTCCATCGCAAGGTTGTTTATTGACCAGCCCCGTGCTTTCCGTAATTTGTCTATTTTTTCTAAAACCGTCATACTTACTCCCCTAAAAAAATTTTCATATACTTATTGTATAACGAAAATGAGTTAATTTAATAACCAAAAACATTTGACAAATAAACCCAAATGAGTTATACTATACTTGCAAAACGAAAGTTTTAGTATTTTATTTGGAGGTTTTACAAAAGATGGTTTGTAAAAAATGCGGGGCGGAATCGCCCGATAACGCTGTATTTTGCGGAACTTGCGGAGCGCGGTTAGACGGTAAAAAGCCTTGCAGTTCGTGCAAGCAGTTGAACGACGAAAACAGCGCGTATTGCGTGTTCTGCGGAGCGCGTATCGACGGAAAACGCGTATGCGCGCGTTGCGGAACGGCGTACGAGGGGAAATTTTGTCCCTCTTGCGGTTACGGTGAAAAGGATAATAACACCGTAAAGCCAATGACCGCGGTTGGGGAAACAAAAGGGAGCGCAAAGGCTTGGACGTGGAAAAAAATTGTAAGATTTAGTGCAAGTTGTTTAGGAATGCTTGGCGTCTTGTTTGCGCTCATTTTTACCTTTTGTATTGGTGTGGTAGGTAAAGTAGGCTCTCAAGCGGTGACGACGAGCAAATCCACGCTCGGTATGGCGCGAAATATGTTTTATTTCTTCGGTAATTTCTTTAAGGATGCCGAAGCGTTGAGTTTAAATGACACATTCGAAGGTTCGATAAGATCCGTTACCGTTTACACCTACGGTGTTTTAGGATTGCTTATTTCGTTGACTACGATTGTGCTCGTTATCACCTTCGCTTCGATGGCGATTACCAAATTTGTAAAGGGGTTAATGGACAAGAAGACAGTTTTTAATGATAAATGGTCTATTCTTACGATGGGTTCGTTTTTCTTCGGTGCAGGTGCATTTTACGGCTTACATAGATTTGTTGCGTCAGCAAGCGAAGATGGGGTGGTGGATGTTAGCCTTTCCATAGAAATCGGCTTAAAAGGAGGCGTAATTGCGGGTATTGTGCTTTGCGCGATTTTCTTGGGCTTGATGGTGTTGGGTAAGCTCGTTGTAAAGGGTAAGGAGTTGTTGAAAACAAAGACGCTTATTAAACTTGGTTTAAGCGTCGTTGGTGTGGTTTTTGTGACGCTTACTTTTTTATTCGTAAGAAATAGCGGTATATTTCTTTCGATTGTGGAGGACGGTGTAGAAATAAAGGCAGGCATGACGTCGTCTTTCTTAAATATGGGTATTGATTATTTGATTGGATTAGTAAGCTGTGCGACGGAGGATAATGAAATTGCCTTGATAGAATCGGCGGAAAAAGCGGTGCTTTGTGGCAATTTAGCTCAAATCGTCTTTGTTTTTACATTGTTGTTTGCGGTCTTTGCGCTTTGCGCAAAGCTGACGGCGACGACGAACGAAAACGCATCTTCGGGGATGTATTGGTCGATTGCAGTATTTGTGTCTTTGATTGTAGGACTCATCTTGGCGTTGATTTCGGTAAATGCGTTGGAAAATGTGTACGAACTGTCTTTGTCCGCGGTAGAAGAAAGCGTCGGCGGTAGCGTAGATTTAGGAACTTTGACGGAAGTGTTCCAATGCAAAACGACGGGTATTATCGGCGCGTTGGTTTGTTCGGTGTTGCTCTTGGGCGTTTCCATCGCGCAATCGGTTATCCAAAACATCGAACTCACGCAAAAGTATTATAAAGCGTTGCAACAAAAACGATAAATCGTAAACGATAAAAAATAACCGACTGCAAATAGCGTGATACTCTTAACGGAGTATCACGCTAACTCTATTCGCCTTCGGCGAGTTCTATTGCTACGCAGTGATATTCGGCTTACGCCGAGTGATATTTGCTTCGCAAGTTTTTGGGCGAATAGAATATCACTGAAGCCGTAAGGCTTCAATATCACTGTCGCTGTGCGACAATATCACTCTTTGCGTTAGCAAAGAATATCACTTTATATCAACAGAAAAGAGAGAACTTTCGGCTATAAACCGTCTGTTCTCTCTTTCTGTTTGTAATAAGGGTTTGGGCTTAGCCCATTTGCGTTTGACTAGTCAAATGCGATGCTTGCACTTTTGTCAAATTGTTAATTCTCCGCTAAGGACATTACCCTATTTGCAGTCGGTTGTTTTTTGTATAAAAACTTACTTCGTTTTTTCAATGCTCGCCAAAGCTTTTGCTACGACGTTTTCTACCGTAAAACCGTAGTGGGGGAAGAGCAGATTTGCAGGAGCGGATGCGCCGAAGACGTCCATGCAAACCGTTTCTCCGTAGCTACCTGCGTATTTATACCAGCTATACGCCGAGCCAGCCTCTACGCATACTCTCGCTTTTACGCTTGCAGGGATAACGCTTTCCTTGTATTCGTTCGATTGCTTTTCAAATTCTTCAAAGCAAGGCATCGATACGACGCGCGCTTTTATTCCTTGGCTTATAAGTTCTGCTTTTGCTTTCACGCAAAGTTCTACTTCCGAACCCGATGCAAGCAAGAGTACGTCGGGCGTACCTTCGCAATCATCCAAAACGTAACCGCCTTTCAAAGCGATTTTACCGCTGTTTTCGTATTGGGGTAAGTTTTGACGGGTAAGCACCAACGCGGTGGGTTCGTCGCCCGTAAGCGCGGACACCCAAGCCGCCGCCGTTTCCTTGCCGTCCGCAGGACGGTATACTTTTAATCCGGGTACGGAACGGAGCATTACGAGTTGTTCTACGGGTTGATGGGTAGGGCCGTCTTCGCCTACGCCGATAGAGTCGTGCGTTAAAATATAGGTAACGGGTACTTTCATAAGCGCGGAAAGACGCATCGCAGGTTTACAGTAATCGGAGAACACGAAGAAGGTTGCGCAGTACGCTTTCAAACCGCCGTGCAGTTGCATACCGTTTGCCATTGCCGCCATTGCGTGTTCGCGGATACCGAAATGGATATTTCTACCCGCAAAATTATCGGGCGCAAAGTAGCCGAATTTTATTTCGTCCGTATCTTTCATATCCGAGAGATTGGAGGGCGCAAGGTCTGCCGAACCGCCCGTAAGCGAGGAAACCTTTTTTGCAAGTCTGTTCAATACGACAGCCGAAGTTTGACGGGTAGCCATAGGCTTTTCAAAGTCGTAAAGGTCGTCCATTTCATCGAAGTTGGGCATTTCGCCTGCCATAGCCGATTTGTATTCTTTCGCAAGTTCAGGATAAGCTTTTGCGTATTCTTCAAACATCTTTTCCCAAGCCGTTTGCGCGTCTGCGCCTGCCTTACCTGCCTTAGCGCAATGGTCGAAAACTTCTTGAGGACACTCGAAAGGAGCGTATTCCCAGCCGAGTTTTTCCTTGGTTTTTGCCAAATTCTCCGCGCCGAGGGGCGAACCGTGGCATTTCGCGCTACCTTCTAAGGGCGAACCGAATCCGATGTGGGTATGGCAAATAATAATAGAGGGTTTATCCGTTTTTGCCTTCGCCTCTTCAACCGCCGCGTTTAACGCGTCGATATCGTCGGGAGAGGAAACGAGGTCTACGTGTAATACTTGCCAATTTTGCGACGCGAACCGCGCGCCTACGTTTTCTTTAAAGGTCACATCCGTATCGCCTTCAATGGTGATATCGTTATCGTCGTAGAAAAGGATAAGTTTTCCGAGCGCGTGCGTACCAGCAAACGAGCAAGCCTCGTACGCGATACCTTCTTGCAAGCACCCGTCACCGCAAATCGCGTAGGTGTAGTGGTCTACGACGGGGAAACCTTCGCGGTTGTATTTTGCCGACAAATGCGCTTCGGCAAGCGCCATACCAACGGCGTTCGCGATACCTTGACCCAAAGGTCCCGTCGTCGTTTCTACGCCTACGGTATGACCGTATTCGGGGTGGCCGGGGGTTTTCGAGCCAAATTGACGGAAATTCATTAAGTCTTCTTTGGTTAAACCCAAACCGTAGAGATAGAAAAGGGAATAATCAAGCATAGAACCGTGACCGGCGGAAAGAATAAATCTATCGCGGTTATCCCATTTCATATCGTTGGGGTTGAATTTTAAGAAATTCTGGAATAAAGTGTATGCGATAGGCGCGCAACCGAGCGGTAAACCGGGGTGACCGGATTTTGCCTTGTCGATAGCTTCTGCGGATAAAATTCTTATCGCGTTGACGGTGTTTTTTTGTACGTTCATAATAAAATCTCCTAGTTGTATTTATTTTTGGCTCTATCACGTCACTTGGTTGATTTTTTACGGAAAAATCCTACGAAATACTGCGTATTTTGCTCGCTTTCGTACAAGTCAAGTACGCGCGCTCACAAAATATTTGTCTTTCTTGCATTTTTCTCGTAAAAACACACAAAAAAAGATTTTTTGTTAATCAACCATTCTCTGTGATATAGCCTTATTTTTTATTTTTTCAAGTTCAGCGAAGGAGGTTGTTTATAGCGTTACTCGCTTTTACCTCTTCCATTTTTTGCGTTCTCCAAGATTGAATGTATTCTTCAAAGGGCGTAAGCAGGAGAAAATCGTATTTTTTCAAGAAATAATATAAATCTTTGACGATTTTAATCGTGCCTCCCACGACGTTGCTTTCCACGTTGATAGGCAATACGGGGTCGTGTAAACTTTGACGGATAAGCGCCCAGCCGTTGCCGTGCGTTTCGTCGTAGAGTAAACGCACGCCCTCAAAATTTTCTTCGGCAGGCTTTGCGTAATATAAACTCTTTGCATACGAGGCAAAATCTTGAATAAGTTTTGTGCCGAGCGTTTTAAAGTCGCAACCTTGTTTAAATTTTAAGCGAAACTCCGTTTCTTCGGCGGGCATTTCCAAATCTTTAATTAAATCGGAAAGCGTTCTTCCCGCTTTCGATTCTTTTGCCAACGAAATTAAAAGCCTCGTGATAAGGTACGCGCCGTCGTCGAGGAAATAATTTTCCATAAGCGCCGCGTGACCGCTCGTTTCAATCGCCAAAGGCGCGTATTCGCCTTGCGCGTTCAAACGAATCGCTTCGTTGATAACGTTTTTGTAACCGCGCTTAAAGCGTAAATGCTTACCGCCTTTCTCTTTAATAAACTTCGTTAAACCCTCGGAGGTTACCGAATCGGTTACGATAGTACCCGTTTTTTCAGCAAGCAAAACGGCGGAGATAAGCGCGATTAACCGGTTGCGGTTAATTTCCTCGCCGTTGCAATCTACCGCGCCCGCTCTGTCTACGTCCGTATCGAAAATAATCCCCAAATCTGCTTTAGAGGCTTTTACGGCGTTACAAATAGAACGCATCGCCTCTGCGTTTTCGGGGTTGGGAATATGATTGGGGAAATTGCCGTCCGGTTCTAAAAATTGCGAACCCGACGTATCCGCGCCAAGGGGTACGAGCACTTTTTCCGCGAAAAAACCGCCCGCGCCGTTGCCTGCATCTACGATAATTTTTTTACCCGCAAGCGGAGCGTCTTCTCCCGTTGCCAAGCGTACCTTTTCAACTAAATTTAAAGCGTAATCGTCTAAATATCTGCGTTTTGTTTGCGCACCGCGTATCGTAGGTTCGGCGAAACGGTAGGTGGAGGCAAGCGTTAAAATTTCTTTAACGTCCGAGCTTTCCAAACCGCCGTTGCACGAGAAAAATTTCAAACCGTTGCGGTTAAAGGGCAAATGACTTGCCGTAATCATAATCGAGCCGTGGCAATAATTTTCCGCTTGCCAGCTCTCGTCCTTTAATAAAGCGAACATCGACGGGGTAGTGGAAAGCCCCGTAACGATAGCGTTATGCCCCGTAGAAACGACCCCTTTGACCACGGCGTCGCAAAGAGCAGGGGCGGTGATGCGGGAATCGTACCCGACGGCAATAGTGACCTGCGTTTTTCCCGTGTGGGAAACGAGCCAAACGCAAAAAGCCTTGGCGATATTTTCTACGGCTTCCTCGGTAAGGGTGACCGTTTCCCCTTCAACGCTTGCGCAAGCTACGCCACGTACGTCCGAGCCGTTTCTTAATGCCAAATATTGTTCCAAAGTCATTTTTAAACCTCGCATATTTAAGATAAATCTACACTATACATTATACATATTCTTGGAGATTTTTTCAAGTCTTTTGAGGAAAAAAGTTTTACTTTTTATAAAAAGAAAAAGTTTTTTTGCGTTTTTAGGGCGGAAAGCGCAAATTTCACGCTTAAAACCCCTGTTTTTTGCCGTCACGAAAACAAAGGAATATATGGAAACTTGTTCATACGCGCATAAGAAGGCGCGAAGGCGTTTTTAAAAATAAAGGCTCTGTCACATCACTTGGTTGATTTTTTACGGAAAAATCCTACGAAATACTTCGTATTAGGCGCGGTTACATACCGTTTCGTATGCGCCCTTGCCTAA
>SVIX01000054.1 GCA_015069285.1 Clostridiales bacterium
ATATTTACGCCGGGGAAGATTTGCCGAGCTCGTCTGAAAAATTTTCACCTATTACCGAAAAGGAACTGCGCGAAAAATGGGGCGTGCAAGACGTGGAAAAGACGATTCAATGGTATGAAAAACAGTTGCATACCAATTTTAAAGAATGGAACGCGGAGGAATGTGACGCGGTGCGGAAAGTTTTGAAAAAACAACGCGAAAAACGCCAAAAATAACGGTCAAAAGATTTTACAAAGCGCGCATTAGTTTTGCGCGCTTTTCGTTTGAGCGCGTTGCCAAAGTACGGCGGAAAGCCCTTCCGAAATAATTTCCGACATCGTATATACGAGGTTTAACCGCGTCGTATTCAAAAGTCCGTAGTTGGCAACGGATTTTTCCGCAACGATACCCATTATCGAAATATCTCCCACCGCGCCGAGTTTTTTATTCGCGCCTGCGCCGGGGTATAACGGCTTGTCGATAAGTTTGATAAGTCCGATATCGCCTTCCGCGCCCACCGCCGCGTCGATTGCGATAATTTGCGAGGCAGGGTGCGTTTCTTTGAGAAAAGTCCGTAAATATTTTACCTCTCTCGCCGTGACGGGGGAGGCAAGCGTACCGTAAAGAAAGACGCCCAACCCCTGCGTTTTGTATTTGAGCATGGAACCCGTAATAGGCCCTAAACTGTCGCCGACGGCGAGGTCGCTACCCACGCATACGATAACGGGCGGTTTATTTAAATTTCCGTCAAATGCGTTTCTAAACCGCGCTCCCGATTTTTCGGTAAGTTTTTTTCGCATATCCGCTTTAAGCAACGCGTCTATTGCCATAGCCGTTCCGTCGGATGCGTATTTATTATAAAGATGAAAGGCGTATTCCATACTCGTTCGCTCCTTTTTTTCGTAAAGTATAGCCACGATGATTGGAAAATAATCGCAAAAGCAAGAATACTCCCTTTTTTGGTTGTATTTTTATCCGTTTTATGGTATAATCATCCTATTAACGGGAATAAAACGGACGGAGGGAAAAATGAGCGTAAGATTGTGCGTGGCAACGGGAAGTATTATTGCGGATATCCTCGTGCTCGTCGTGTTTTTTATATTTGCCTTCGTCGCAATGAAAAAAGGGTTTATCGAATGTTTTTTTGCCCTCGTTTCTACGGCGATTGCCATTTTGTTAGCGTTCTTGTTTATGAAATCGTTCGTGCGTTGGACGAACGGCTTGTTCGGCTTGCAAGAACTTATCCAAGACGCTTGCGAAGGCGCGTTCTCCAAAATTAAAGGTTTTACCATCGACGTGTCCGCCGAAGGTCTGCGCGAGCTTTTACAAGAAAAACATTTCCCCGAATTTCTTATTCAATCCGTATTGGAAAGCGTAGCGAATAAGGAAGTGTCGGCGGGAACGACGGTCGCCTTGTTGTTGGCGCAAAAAGTGAGCGGATTCGCCGTGAGCCTGTTGGCGTGGTTCGCCGTGTTCTTCCTTGCGAAACTGTTCTTGCTCTTACTGCGCAAAACGCTACACGCCGTCGTGGAGAAACTGCCCATCGTAGGCGCGGTAAATCATTTGCTCGGTTTTTGCGTCGGCGCTTTGCAGGGCGTGTTTATCGTCAGCGCCGTGATTGCCGTGTTTGCAATTATCCCCTCGGAGGGGATGAACGCCTTTTTTAACGACGGAGCGATTATCGGTTGGCTATACAACCATAACCCCATTCACGTCGTCGTGCGTTGGATTATCGGCTAAACCAATCCCGTCGTCAAATGCGTGGCGACGGGATTTTTATACGCCGAATCTTCAAAATTATACATTTATTTAGCACCGTATAAAAGGCGGATAAAGTGGATAACTTTTTCGCGTTGTGGAAAAGAACGTATGTTTGTGGATAAATTGCCTTATTTTCGGCGTTTTCCCGAAAAGTTTATCCACATTTTTTTTATTTTTGTAAGGTTATCCACAAAAAATTTTGAAAACAAGACGAATGAACGGGTTCGTATCGGCGAAGTTATCCACCGAAAAACGCCCGTTTTCTTCGTTTTTAGGCGGATTTTGGCATTATTTTGGTGTTGATAGGTCGCGCCGTAGACAAAGTTATCCACAAAATTGAAAAAGGGTATGTGGACAACCCCCGTTTATCCACTTTTTCTGTGGATAAGTGGTGGAAAAGGGCGGTTGTATATTTTTATAATTTTATTTTTCGACGGTATATCGCACAATTCAACAACCCAAAAAAGAGGGAAGATAAAAAGTTATCCACAATAAAAAAACCGTTGTGGATAACTGTTTATAAAGGGAATCGTAGCTTGGCGTGGAGCAACTGTTCACGCAACAAGTCAAAAGGTCAAGGGGATTATCCCCTTGCGGGAGGTTGAGGACGAGCTACCCGTAAAGCAAAGCATTGATAATGCTTTGTAGGGGCGAGATGAGTGAGCGCATAAGCCTCGCGCGAACGGTGACCGAACGCAAGGTTCACCTTGCCTTGCGTGAGAAGAGCCCTCGCAAAAACAAGCCTTTCAATAAGCAACCAAAGGTTGCGCCAAACCAAACGCGTAAGCGTTCCTCGCCGACCGTGTCGGCGTGCGGAAACCCAAGTCAAAAAGGTCAAGCGGATTATCCCCTTGCAGATTGCAAAGACAGCGTCTTTGCGCCTCGATGGCAATCGCCGTCGTAAGACGGAATAAAGCCTTCTAACAAGCAACCGTAGGTTGCGCTCTCAACGCGCAAGCGTTTTTGCCGACCGTGTCGGCGCACGGAAACCCCGTTGGTCGTTACGAGGAGCGAAAGCGACGAAGTAATTTTGTGGGCAAAGTGCGTTGCCCTGTTCCCTGTCACTCTGGAGCGAAGGGCTTTAGCCCGTAGCGATAAAGTCTAAGAGATTCTATCGGTCACTTCGTTCCCTCCAGAATGACACTCTACCCGTCGTTACGAGAATAAAGCGACGAAGTAATCTCGTGGGCAAAGGGCGTTGCCCTGTTCCCTGTCACTCTGGAGCGAAGGGCGATAGCCCGTAGCGATAGAGTCTAAGAGATTCTATCGGTCACTTCGTTCCCTCCAGAATGACGGGGAGGCTAACGCCCTCAGGGGGGCGGAGAGGAGGTCGCGAAGGGCTTTCATTGTGGATAACTTTATTTTTAATATATAGTTAGGAAAATATACAAATAAAAAAAATTTTTTAATAGCCTATTAAAATGCTTGACATAGGGGGGGGGGTGCTATAATATTGGCACGCTAAGAATGGCGTGTAGTACAATTTTTAGGAGGTAAAAAAAATGGCAAAGAAGAAAAGTACGAAAAAAGCTTTGTTAGCAAGTGTTTTAGCTTTGACACTTTCTTCGAGTATGCTCGTGGGAACGACGTTCGCTTGGTTTACGGACTCTGTCACGAGTAGTAACAACGTAATCCAAACGGGTTCGTTAAAGGTAGGTATGTATTATGCGAACGGTGACGAAAATCCCGCAAGCGTTACTTGGAAGGATGCTGAACAAGGCACAATCTTCAATAACGACAAATGGGAACCCGGTTACGTAGAGGCAAGACATATCAAGATTGTAAACGAGGGTTCGCTTGCGCTTAAATACAAGCTCCTTATCGTTCCCAACGGTATGGTAGAAGAACTCGCGGACGTAATCGACGTGTATTTTATCCCGACGGCGCAACAAATCACGCGTGAATCGCTCGCAAGTTTAACGCCCGTAGGTACGCTTCGCGACCTTATCGAAGATAAAGACGGTATGGCGCACGGCGCGCTTCTTCCTAACGGTGAAACAACTACGAGCGTGTACGAAAGAGCAGGCGAAGTTACTGCTACCATCGCGTTGAAGATGAGAGAGAGCGCAGGCAACGAGTATCAAAACAAAAAGATTGGTACGGATTTTGCAATTCAACTTCTCGCAACGCAATATACTTACGAGGCGGATGCTTTTGACAAGTATTACGACGAGAACGCAGAGTATCCCCCTATGTTAACGACGGTTGACGCGTGGGACGGAACGGCGGATACTTCTTGGTATGACCCTGAAAATCCGAAAACAGAGTACGAATTTAGTACGGCAGAACAACTTGCAGGACTTGCAGAGCTTGTTTCCGGCAGTACGACGTTTGAAGGCGTTACGTTTAAATTAACGCAAAATTTGGACCTTTACTGTGAAGACACTACGCCTAATGCGGACGGTGACCCCTTGACGTTTAGACCGATTGGCGATCACTCTAAAGACGGAACGTTTGAAGGTATTTTTGACGGCAACGGTAAAACGATTGCTAACATTTACCAAAACGGTTGGGACCTTGGTTATGATTGGTATAACTATGGCTCCTACGGTTTGTTCGGCAACGTTAATAACGCTACGGTTAAAAACTTAACGCTTTCGGGCGGGGAAAGTTATATTGAAGGCGGTGACACCTCCTTTGTAGCAGGTAGCGCAACGGGAACTTGCGTATTTGAAAACATCACGATTGAAGACAGTGTTTCCGCAACGTACAATAACGGTAACGGCGGTATCATCGGTTGGTCGGGCGCAGGTAATTACACCTTCAAAAATATAACGATTGCTGAAGATTGTGTTCTTGCAGGACTTTGGGGTTCTTTCGATAGCTCTATCGGCGGTATCGTTGGACAGGCAGAACCTGGCGCAACTTATAACTTTGAGAACGTTGAAGTATCTTGCCGTATTGACGCTTATAACGACTGCACGGCTTCCTATGATTATTATAATTACCGTATGTGCGGTATGTTGATAGGTCGTCTTGCGGAAACGACTACCATTGACGGCACAAATTATCCCGATATGAGTAAGTATAACATTACTTGTAAAAAGGTAACGGTGAATTACGGCGATTGGATGAATTATCACTATTGCGAGCCGACGCCTGGTTTGAATGGCGGACGTGGTATGCGTGTGGAACCGGGGTATGCGTACGACGGACTTCCCTCCGATTACGACCATTCGCAGTGTGTGGATAATCATATGAATTTGATTCCGTTTGACCAAATTTTCGGTGGTGCTCAGTTAGGCGTTAAAGGTCTTAAAACTTACGACGGCGTAACAGTTGTTTATCCCAACTAAATAACTTTGAGAAAATCGTAAGAAGGCGCAAACGCTAAAGAATAGCAGAACGCGAAAAAGCGGTTGCTTGCCTTATGGAAATTCTATAATTATATCATAACGGCGTTGCTCTATTTACGGGCAACGCGCGGGGATATAATTGGGAATTTGAACGGTTCGTTGTGTTTGCTCTTAGCGCCCTTCGAAAGAAGGGTGCGGGAGATTTAGACATAAATTACTCTTTTAAGCTACGCTACGCCCTTTCGGCGTAGCGTGGTTTTTTTGGAGGAAAGAGATTGCCACGCCGTCTACGACAGCTCGCAATGACGGGGGGAGTGTGCGACGCCCTCCGCTCGGTATGACAGTACCTCTGTCATTACGAGGAGCAAAGCGACGAAGTAATCTTGTGGGCAAAGTGCGTTATCCTGTTCCCTGTCACTCTGGAGCGAAGGGCGATAGCCCGTAGCGATAGAGTCTAAGAGATTCTATCGGTCACTTCGTTCCCTCCAGAATGACACTCTTCCTGTCATTACGAGGAGGTTGAGGGAAGAGATTGCAAAGCAAAAGAAAAAACGATAGAGTCTAAAAAGATTCTATCGTTTTTCGCTATGATAGTGAATAATACGCGGAGCGTAGTTTTATAATACCTTGGATAAAAATTCTTTTAAGCGTTCGTCTTTGGGAATGGAGAAAAATTCTTTGGGTTCGTTTTCTTCCTTGATAACGCCGTCGCTCATAAAGATGACGCGGTTTGCCACTTCTTTGGCAAAGCCTATTTCGTGCGTAACCACGACCATCGTCATTCCCTCTTTTGCAAGTTCCGTAATAACTTTCAACACTTCGCCGACCATTTCGGGGTCGAGCGCGCTCGTCGGTTCGTCGAAGAGCATTACGTCCGGTTCCATAGCCAACGCGCGAACGATGGCGATACGCTGTTTTTGACCGCCCGAAAGGGTAGCGGGGTAGACGTTTGCTTTTTCCTCTAAACCGATTTTTTTCAAAAGCGTAAGCGCTTTTTCGTTTGCCTCCGATTCTGGAATATTTTTGAGTTTCGTCAAACCGAGCGTAACGTTTTTCAATACGGTAAGGTGTGGGAATAAATTAAACTGTTGGAATACCATACCGATTTTTTGACGGTGTAAGTTGATGTTTTTTGCGATATATTTTTCAATTTGTTTTTCTTCCGCGCGCAAAGCATCGTATTCTTTTTGTAAGGCGTTAAACGCAGATTCGTCGAAATTCCCCGTCTTTTTTTGCGCTTTCATTTCCTTTAAGCGGTTTTTTAAGTATACGCGTTCATTTTTAAAGACGTATTCGTTTTCCAGTAAAATTTCGCCTGCCGTGGGTTCTTCCAATAAATTCAAACACCGCAAGAAGGTGGATTTACCGCAACCCGACGGACCGATAACGGCAATTACGTCGCCCTTGTTGACGTCGACGTTCACGCCTTTTAAAACCTCTAATTGTCCGAATTTTTTACACAGTTG
This sequence comes from Clostridiales bacterium, assembly GCA_015069285.1. Classification (GTDB taxonomy): domain Bacteria; phylum Bacillota; class Clostridia; order Christensenellales; family Borkfalkiaceae; genus Scatosoma. The sequence goes on from SVIX01000054.1 coordinate 6,503, forward strand.
GCGCACGGAAAGAATGGGCGCGTTTTGCGTGTTAGCGTTCATTTCTCGCAAGCCTCCTTTCGATAAGTTTTATAATGAACACCATAACGTACACGATAGCCAAATAACAGCAACCCACGATAAAACCGCTGGCGAGATAGTTGGGAATGGTACGGTAAATGGTATCCGCCGCCGCGTTCAAGTCAAAGGTGAGCGAACCGGGGGTAGACCCTACCCAACCGATAATGGAAGTTTCCTTTAAAAGTGCAATCATTTCATTACCGATAGCGGGGATAATATTTTTCACCGCTTGGGGCAGGATAATACGAATCATCGTTTGTAACCAAGTAAAGCCCAAAGCTCTGCCCGCCTCCATTTGTCCTTTGTCGACGGAGGTGATGCCTGCGCGAATACTTTCGGATACGTACGCGCCCGAATTGATACCAAAGGTAATAATCGCCGCGTACGGTTTAAAGCCGGGAATGGCAAAAACTGCAAATACCATAATAAAAAGTTGTAACGCTACGGGCGTACCGCGGAATACGGTGGTGTAAACGTTACAAATAATTTTGATGGGTTTTATCCATTTTTGATTGGGCGCGATTTTCACGACCGCCACCACGAATCCTAAAAATAAACCGAGAAGTGCCGCAACGAGCGTGACGAGAAGGGAGTGGAATAATCCCTCTAACACGTAACCCGTCATTTCACGGTTGGATAAAATTTTAATAATATCGTTAAACATAAATTATCCTTTAACGCACAAGAGGGAAAGACGCGTCGTCCTTCCCTCTTCGCAAACGTTTTGATTAAAGTCCGAGATGTTTATTGACGAGCGCTTGAATACCGTCTTTGCCAAGTTCAGCCAATACTTCGTTGATTGCGTTTAAAAGTTCGTCTTGACCCTTGGTTACGCAAATAGCGTAGGTATCGATAGCCGCTTCGTCGTTTTCGCCTTCAGCGCCTTGATAGTAAAGGGGAGCGCACGCGAGATTGCTCTTGCCTTCAATGAGCTTTTTCGCGGGCAATTCGTCGATGATAAGAACGTCGGAGTTTAACCCGATATCGCTTACCGCCGTACTTAACGCACCGAAGTCTACTTTGCTTGCGCCCGTTTCGTAAAGCGTACCGCCTTCCGCCAACTCGTCGCCGAGGAATAAATCCGCCGTCGTACCGCTTTGCACGGCGATATTTGTATAGTAAAACCACGCCATAGTGGCGTGGTTCGGTAGAGGTTTACCGATGGACAATAGACAAAAAAACTCCGATTTTGTATAATAGAGTTGTGACCTGGCAGTTACAACGAAAAACAAAATC
>SVIX01000055.1 GCA_015069285.1 Clostridiales bacterium
AAATTAAAGTCGGGGACGGTAGCGACGAAATCAGCGGCGACGGCGTACTTATTTCCACGCCAACTGGTTCAACGGCATATTCTTTGTCGGCAGGCGGCGCGATCTTAACGCCCGAAGTTCCTGCGTTTTTACTTACTCCCGTTTGCGCGTTTTCTATGAATAAACGCCCGATCGTTTTCCCCGATTCCGAGCAATTTGAAATTTCCGTTTTACGTGGCAAAACGCTCGTTTTGGCGGACGGTAGAGCGATTGGCTATCTAACGGCAGGAGAAGGATTGCTCGTCAAAAAAGCGCCTTTTTTTGCAGAATTCCCCGTTCGGGAGGAATCGGATTTTTTCCGTAAAATTAAAAATAAATTGAACAAATGATTATATGATATACGAGGAGAAAAATTATGTTAAAAACGGCACGGCACGCGAAAATCTTAGAAATTATTTCGCGTAAGGAAATTGAAACGCAGGAAGAATTGTGCGAAGAGCTGAACAAATTAAATTACGTCGTCACACAAGCGACAATATCCCGTGATATTAAAGATTTGCATCTTTATAAAGTATCGGGAGTGGAGAAAAAATACCGTTATGCTTACATTAACAGCGGTGAAAATGAAATTTCTCCGAAAATGAGAAGCTTATTCCGCGATTGCGTGTTGACGGTTAAATGCGCGCAAAACCTCGTCGTAGTAAAAACTCTTGCAGGGAACGGATCGAACGCGGGTACGGTAGTGGATAAACTTAATTATCCTGAAATCGTAGGTTGCGTAGCGGGCGACGATACGCTTTTAATCGTATGCGATACGAACGAATCCGCCGTTTTACTCGTCGATAAAATTCACGAGTTTGTGAAATAAGGAAAATAGTATGCTTTCTAAACTTACCGTAAAAAACGTAGCGTTAATCGAATATGCCGAAATTGAGTTTTCGGACGGATTAAACGTACTTTCAGGGGAAACGGGCGCGGGGAAATCGGTGATTCTTGACGCGCTCAACTTTGTTTTAGGCGCAAAAGCGGATAAAGCAATGATTCGGCACGGGGAAAACGAATGTATGGTCAAAGCCGAATTTTTATTGCCTGAGGACAGTAAAGCCGTAAACGAACTTCGGGAAATGGACATAGACAGCGACGGAGAAGTAATTATTTCCCGTCGTTTTTCCGATAGCGGTAAAAACTCTATTAAAATAAACGGAAATACGGTTTCGGCGACAATGCTTCGTAAAGTGACCGATAGCGTCGTAGACGTACACGGACAAAGCGAGCATTTCTTTTTATTGAAAGAAAGCAATCAATTAAAAACGTTGGACGCAGTCGTTGGGCAGGTTCTCGCAGAGAAAAAGGAAGGGTTAGCGAAACTCCTTTCAGAAAAACGCGCGATTCAAGAGCAGATCGCTTTGCTTGGCGGGGACGAGCAAGAACGCGGACGGACGTTGGATATTTTGCAATTTCAAATCAACGAAATTGAATCCGCTTCTTTAAAGGACGGGGAAGAAGAGGAGCTTACGGCAAGAAGAAATAAAATGAATAATTTGGAACGCTTAATTTCTTCCATTCGCGAAGCAAAAGAGGCGTTTTCTTCCGACGGGGGCGTTTTAGATTGCTTACGACAGGCAAAACGGTCGGTAGCAAGTATTTCGAGCTTGGGAGAAGAATACGAAAAAGCCTTTGAGAGAATGGAAAATTTATCCATTGAAGCGGAGGACCTTTCAGAAACACTTTCGGACTTTGCCGACGAATTATATTTTGACCCGAACGAAGCGGAAGAAATAGAAACGCGTTTAGAAACGATTAAGGCTTTGAAAAAAAAGTACGGGGCGACTCTTGAAGAGATACGCTCGTTTTTGAAAACTATTCGCGAGAAATACGATTTGTTATTCGATTGCGACGCAAAATATGCGGAATTGACGGATAAGTTCGCTAACAAAGAGAAAGATATTTTTAAAGTATGTCAAGAAATTACCGAACTTCGAAAAGCAGGCGCAAGCGAATTTTGCCGTAGCGTATCAGAGGAATTAAAAACGTTAAATATTCCGCGCGCGCAGTTTTCCGTATCCTTTAACGAATATTCGTTTAACGACGTATCCAACGTTTCCCTAAACGGCTTAGACGATATTTGTTTTATGTTTTCCGCAAACGCTGGCGAACCGCAAAAACCGCTTGGGAAGATTATAAGCGGAGGGGAAATGAGCCGTTTTATGCTTGCTATTAAAACGCGCTTATCCGACGTCAACGGCATTTCTACTTACGTATTTGACGAAATTGACGCCGGCATTAGCGGAAAAACAGCCAAAGTCGTTGGAGAAAAGTTTGCCAAAATTGCTAGGAACACTCAAATTATCGCCGTATCGCATTTAGCGCAAATCGCCGCAATGAGCGATAAAGAGTTTTTGATCGAAAAACGGGAAGAAAAAGAAAAAACGTTGACCGTTATTCGCGCGTTAAACGAAGAAGATCAGATCGGCGAAATCGTTCGCTTGCTGGGTGGGGACGAAAAGGACGAATACGCGAAAAAACACGCGGAAGAATTAATAAGGCAGGCAAAAGAATATAAAGCTTCCTTAGTTTGACAAAATTGTCAAAAACCTTTTTCAGATAAACGGATACTATCGAATAAAAGTGCCTTATACTGCACAAAGTACCTTTTAATTGGAGGAAAACTATGCGCAGGTTTGGTGCTTTTTTAATTGGAGTTATCGCGACTTCCGCTTTTGCGTTTAGCGGGATAAATTCGATATCCGCTAACGCAGACACGCAAAAATACGAGGTTTACGTAGGCGGTATGCCTGCGGGATTTACCCTTTCAACGGGAGGCGCGCAAATTATCGGCGTATGCGAAGTCATCACGGAAGCAGGCCCCGTTTCTCCTGCCTCGAAAGCAGGTATTCGCGCGGGAGATATTATAACGAAAGTTGCGGGAATCGAAGTAAATTCTGTGGGAGAACTCAATGAAATTCTTAATAAAAATAAAGACAAAACGACGAATTTCTTAGTAAAACGCGGAGAAGAGGAAATTACCTTTGAGTTCGCACCCGTAAAAGATAAGGCGTGTGAACGCTACAAAATCGGGGTTCTCGTGCGGGATAACGTTTCGGGAATCGGTACGGTGACGTATATTAATAAGAACAACGGTCGGTTCGGATCGCTTGGACATTCCGTTGTCGGAGAAGATAAAAAAGAAATGAAGATTTGCGGTGGGAAGGTATACGGTTGCAGTATCGTAGGCATTTCCAAAGGGGTACGCGGTCGCGCGGGAGAGCTTCGGGGAATGTTTTTAAACGACGTTAGCTTAGGAACAGCGGAAAAATTATGCGATTCCGGGATTTACGGCTACGTGTCGGAGAATTACGATTTAACAAATCTTATTCAAGCGAACGCTGATTCGCAAGACGTGAAACCCGGTAAAGCGTACGTTTATTCAACCGTCAACGGAATTTGCCCGAAAAAATACTCGATTGAGATTGTAAAAGTAGATAAAACAAACCGCTCGAATAAAAATTACGTGATTAAAATTACCGACGACGACCTTTTAGAGGAAACAGGCGGTATCGTACAAGGTATGAGCGGTAGTCCTATTTTACAAGACGGGAAGCTGGTAGGGGCGATTACGCACGTATTTCTAAACGATCCGACGAGAGGCTACGGCATTGATATTAAAAAAATGATTAATGAATAACAAAGTAAAATTCCTATGCCAAGCATAATATTTATGTGTGGCGTAGGAATTTTGTATAATATCGTTAAAATAAGACAAACTATTACTATGAAAAAAGTAGTGAATTTATTGCTCGGATGTATTTTAATTTCGGGCGTATGTACGAAAGAAGCGATCAATTCCTATAAAAACAGCGAAGAAACCCCTTTAACGGCGGAAGCTTGTCTTTCTTTAAACGAAGAAAGAGAACAAAGTAATTCGTCTAAACCTTTTTCCGTAAAAGCGAAAGCGGCGTATATGATAGATGCCGATAGCGGTGAACTCATTTATTCTCATAACGAAAACGAGCGGTTGCCCATTGCGAGTATGTGTAAAATTATGACCTTGATTTTATCTTTTGAAGGGATAGAAGAAGGGAAATTTACACTTTCGGACGAAATACAAATTAGCGAAAGGGCTGCTTCTATGGGCGGTTCGCAGGTATTTTTAGAGGCAAACGCGAAATATCCCGTGAAAGAATTAATAAAAAGTATCGTAGTTTGTTCTGCGAACGATAGTTGCGTAGCGATGGCGGAAAAAATCTCGGGAAGCGAGGAGGCGTTTACCCAAGCTATGAACGAAAAAGCCAAAGAGCTTGGCGCAACGAATACGTTATTTGCTAATTGTACGGGATTACCCAAAGAACCGCAATATTCTTGCGCGCACGACGTTGCGCTCATGCTCAAAGAATTGCTAACGCATAAAGAATATTTTGAGTTTGGAAAGGTTTGGATGGATAAATTCCAACACCCGCAAGGCAGATTTACGGAAATCAGCAATACCAATAAACTCGTCCGTTTTTACGACGGTTGCGACGGAGGTAAAACGGGCTTTACAAACCAAGCGGGCTTTTGTTTGGCGGCAACCGCAAAGCGGGATAATCTTAGAATTATTTCCGTCGTAATTGGGGAAAAATCGAGCAACGACCGCTTCGCGGACGTTAGGACTATGTTCGATTACGCCTTTGCGAATTACACGCAAAAAATCGTGGTTGACAGCACTCAACCTTTGCCCGAAAAAATAAAAGTGAGCGGAGGAAAAATTGACCGAGTGAGCGTTTGCGCAAGCAAGAGCTTATACGCCTTTTCAAAGCGTGGCGACGACCCGTATATCACGACGGAAATCAGGCTTTTTAAGTCAGTGGAAGCACCGCTGAAAAAAGGGGAGAAGATCGGTGAAATCGTTTTATATAAAAATAAAGTTCGAATAGATTATGCAGACTTGCTCACTTGTGAAAGGGTTGAAAAAGCAAACGTAATCGACCGTTTCCGCGACGTTGCGCAAGAATGGACAATCCGATAAAAGCGGCTAAAACTCAAATAATTCTACGGCGTTCCGAAAAAAATCTAAGGAATGCCGTATTTTTTAAAAAATATTACCGCTGCACCCTTGCAATTTTTCGTCAAATTTGTTAAAATATATAAAAGAATATTTAAGAAAGGTTTACTATGAACGAGAGAAGTACTTTGACTGTCAACGAAAAAGGACATTTGGAAATCGGCGGGGCGGATTGCGTGGAACTTGCGAAAACGTTTGGCACACCGCTTTACGTAATGGATGAAGCGTATATTCGCCGTATGATGCGCGTATATCGTCGTACCATAGACGGGGAATACAACGGAAACGGCATGGTTTTATACGCGTCGAAAGCTTTTTCCTGTAAAGCAATCTATCGTATCGCCGAAGAAGAAAATATAGGCGTTGACGTCGTTTCGGGCGGAGAGCTTTTCACGGCGTTGCAAGCGGGTTTCCCTGCTGAAAAAATTTATATGCACGGAAACAATAAGCTCCCTCACGAGCTTGAAGAAGGGTTAAACGCAAAAGTCGGGTGTATCGTGGCGGACGGCTACGAAGAAATTGATTTTATTGACCGTGAAGCGGGTAAGCGGGGGATACGCCAAAAAATTTTATTACGCGTAAATCCTGGCGTAGAGGCGCATACGCACGCTTTCGTGCAAACGGCGACGACGGACAGCAAATTCGGTTTTTCTTTGCAAGACGGTACGGCGGAAGCGATTACCGCTTATGCTTTGACGAAAGAAAACGTTTGCTTGGAAGGGTATCATTGTCATATCGGTTCACAGATCTTCGAAAAACAGTCTTTTTCGTTAGCGGTAAAAAAATGTATGGAATTCGTGGCGTCAATGCGCGAAAAAGTTGGTTTTATCCCTACGAAAATGAATTTTGGCGGTGGCTACGGGATTTGGTATACCGACGAGGACAGAAAGCTTACGCCCGAAGAATACGCAGAATACGTTCAAGAGCTTATTCAAGAACTTAAAAAGCAAGCAAGCGAAAAAGGTCTTCCGTTGCCTTACCTTTTAATCGAGCCCGGTCGCTCTATCGTTGGGGAGGCGGGGATTACGTTATATACCGTTGGCGCAATCAAAGAAATTCCGGGCGTTAAAACGTACGTAGCGGTAGACGGTGGTATGTTCGACAATCCGAGATACGCGCTCTATCAATCGAAATATACGCCTATTTTGGCAAATCGCGCCAAAGAGGAAAACACGCAAATCGTTTCTATTGCAGGAAAATGCTGTGAAAGCGGGGATTTAATCGCCGTAAACGTCAATCTTCCCAAAGCAAAACGGGGGGATATTTTGGCGGTATTTTCTACGGGTGCGTATAATTATTCAATGGCAATGAATTATAACCGAAACTTAATTCCGCCTTGCGTTTTGGTCAAAGACGGCGTTGCGGAATATATCGTAAAACCGCAAACTTACGAGGATTTAGTGCGAAACGACGTAATTCCCGAACGGCTTAAAAAGGAATGACGGCGGTAAGGGAATAAATTGCAAACGGAAAATCGACGAAAATTCTTCTTTTTCGGGGAGTTTTATGCGCTTTTTCTATAAATTATCACACACTCAACTTGCTTTTTTTAACAAAAAAGTATATAATAGTTAGCGTATGGAATATTTTGTTGAATTGTTAGCGAGTTTTCTCGCAGTTATGGTCGTTATCACGTTGCACGAATTTGCGCATGCGTTCGTGGCGTATAAATGCGGAGATCCAACGCCGAAAATGGCAGGTAGGCTGTCCGTTAATCCCGTCAAGCATTTTGATTTGGTGGGTATTTTTACGTTTGCAATCGTGGGCTTCGGTTGGGCTAAACCCGTCCCCGTCAATCCCTACAATTTTAAAAACGGAAAATGGGGTAGCTTTTTCACTTCAATAGCAGGGGTTGCAATCAATTTATTATTTGCGTTTTTATTTTATCCTATTATGCATTTGGTATTTCGATACTTACTCCCTGAAACGTACGGTACGTATATGTTTCCTTTTTTAGTCGCTTTAACGAGTTATCTGTACGGGTATTCTTTGAGTTTTTCCGTATTCAATTTGTTGCCTTTCTTTCCTCTGGACGGATTTAGAATGGTGGATTCTTTGAATAAACGTCGCGGGAAAATTTATATGTTTTTGCGCAATTACGGTTATTACGTTTTACTTGCTTTAATGCTGGTGCATATTCTTGCCGATTTCACGTATTTATTCGCGTATATTGACCTGCTTGGATATTTTATGACGTTTGCAATAGATTTTTTAGGGTTCCCGATCGTGAAATTCTGGGGATTGTTCTTATAAAAGGAGAAAACTCGTATGGAAAAATTAACGGTAGATTCCGTTAAAAACTTTGAAACGGACGTGGATTATACCACCGTCTTAGACAATTTTGAAGGTCCGCTCGACTTACTTTTGCATTTGATTAAGGAAGAAGAAATTGAAATTAAGGATATTTTCGTTTCGCAAGTGACCGAACAATTTTTGTCGTATATGAAAGGCTTGCCGTATATCGACGTAGATAAGGCAAGCGAATACTTAAATATCGCGGCAACGATTATTGATATTAAAGCGCGTAGCTTAGTCCCGCCTCCTGACGACGAAT
>SVIX01000056.1 GCA_015069285.1 Clostridiales bacterium
CGATCTATGTATAAATGGGTCGTATACTTCTTGAAGGAATGGAAAGTTTCCTGCGAACACGTATATACCTTCAATATGGACGAATGGGCAGACAGCGAAGGAAATACGCTTGCTCCCGACAACTCCGGCGCGTTCCAATACGCGATGGAACAGGCGCTTTTCAATCCGCTCGGCGAATTGACCGTTCCCAAAAATCAAAGAAATTTTGCTACAAAAGAAAATTTACCTACTTATCCTGAAAAAATTTCCGCATTGAAGAAAGAAGGCGCGAAACTCGTGCTTGTATACGGTATCGGTAGAATGTGCCATATCGCGTTCTGGGAACCGCACTTTGCGGCGGATTACGCTACGGAAGCGGAATGGAAAGCGCAACCGTACAGAATCGCGGCGAAAATTCATCCTTTGACGGTAGAACAAAACGCGCTTACGAGCTTTAAATCCAGAACGACGCTCGTGCCTTGTCGCGCGAACACGATTGGCCCCGGCTTATTCTTACAAGCGGATTACGCAATCGGTGGCGCAGACGGTACGCTCGGTCGCGGTATGCAATGGCAAGGTATGTCCCTTTGGATGACCCTTCGTCACGGCACGACGCCTTGGATTACTTCCTCCTATATTCCTACGATTGCTGGTAGATTGTTCTTCTTGAAAGACTTGGCAGGACCGCTCGTTGCGGAATGTAACTAATATGAACGAAGGAATTGCAGTAGCGGGGACGATTCTCGTTGATAAAATCAACGAGATTACCGCATATCCCAATTCGGGAGAATTGACGAAAATTCTTAAAATTTCCAAATCGGTAGGTGGCTGTGTGCCGAACGTCGCGATAGATTTAAAGCGTATAGCCCCCGAATTGTGCGTACAAGGGATTGGACTTATCGGCGAGGACGAAGAAGGCGCGTTCGTTAAAGACGTGTTAAACGACAACGGCGTGGACGTCGCTTTGATTGCGCAAAGCAAAGACAAAACGAGTTTCACCGACGTAATGAGCGTATCGGGCGGACAACGTACTTTCTTTACCTATGCAGGCGCAAACGGCGCGTTTGGATACGAGGGATTCCCGTTTGATAAGATGCAAGCAAAAATGTTGCATTTGGGATATTTCCTGTTGTTGGATAAAATAGACGAGGGCGACGGTTTGAAAATACTTGCCGAGGCGCAAAAACGCGGTATCAAAACATCGATAGACCTCGTTAGCGAAAATTCCACACGCTATCAAAAAGTATTGCCCTGTCTTGCGTATACGGACAATTTAATTATCAACGAAGTAGAGGCGGGGAACCTTACGGGAATAGAACCGACGCTTGAAAACTTAAAAGCGATTGCGGAAAAATTAAAAGAATTGGGAGTCAAAGAACGCGTAATTATTCACGCGCCTGAAATTGGCGTTTGTTTATCGGAAAACGGGTTTACTTATTTGCCTTCGTTTGACTTGCCGAACGGTTTTATTCGGGGCACGACCGGCGCGGGCGACGCGTTTTGCGCAGGTGCGCTCGTGGCGATTTATCGAGGCGACAGCGACGAAAAACTGTTGGAGCTTGCTTCGCTTTCGGCAACGGCGGCGCTCTCGGAAACGGACGCAATCGGCGGTATGAAAACGGAAAAAGAAATAAGAGAATTATATAATAATTTCACGAGGAGAAAGATATGCTTGTAAATTTGAAAGAAATATTAAAAATAGCAGAGGCGGATAAAATCGCCGTCGGTATGTTTAACGCAACGGGCTTTGATAGCTTGCAAGCGGTTATTGGCGCGGCGGAGGAATTGAATCAACCCGTTATTATCGCGCACGCGGAAGTACATAATAAATTTAACGATATTTTTATGACTGCGCCCGCAATGTTATCGTTGGCAGATAGCGCGAAAGTTCCCGTTTGCGTACACCTTGACCACGGTACTTCGTTGGATATGATTTATAAGGCGATGAGCGCAGGGTTCACCTCGGTAATGGTGGACGCGTCCGCTCTTCCTTACGAAGAAAATTTGCGCGTAACTAAGCAGGTTACGGAAGCCGCGCACGCGATGAACATTAGCGTAGAAGCGGAACTTGGCAGATTGGTAACGGGCGAAGCAGGTAGCAACGAAGTGCATACGGATATGAAAGCGGAAGATTATTATACCAATCCCGACGAAGCGGCTGCTTTTTGTAAGGCGACGGGTATCGACGCGTTGGCGATTGCGTTCGGTACTTCGCACGGTTTCTACAGCGCGCAACCCAAACTTGACTTTGACGTAATAAGAAAATGCGCGGCGTCGACGGGATTACCTCTCGTTATGCACGGCGGAAGCGGTGTAAGTGAAGAGGGCTTTAAAAAGGCGATTCAAAATGGTATTCGTAAAATAAATTATTATTCGTATATGTCCAAAGCTGGATTTATGGCGGCGAAAGATACGATTGAAATGGGCAAAACGAGTTATTTGCACGACGTAGAATACGCGGCGATGCACGCGATGAAAGAGGACGTTAAAAAGGCAATTCGCGTATTTGCGAATTTATAATCTGATTTTACACGATAAAAAAACTCGATGCAAAGCATTTTGCGTCGAGTTTTTTCGTTATAAAACGACAAGAACCTTGACAAGAAAACCGTTGTATGATATGATAATAATAGCAAAAACGGGAGGTAGTTATGCGTGAACAAATTTTTGCGCCGTTAGACTTATACCAAAACGAATTAAAAGCAAAGCACGAGAAAAACGTCGGGGAATATTTGGACACGCTCGTGCAAAAGTCTGGGATTGACGGCGAAAAAAATGCAAAAACGGTATCTGCTTACGAGAAACATACGGCGGATATTAAGACTTATCAAAGTCAAATTGAAAAACAAAAAAGCAAGCGCGCGTGGTTGATTTTTTTGATTATCGGCGCATTTTTCGCAGGGGTAATCGTACTATGCAAATACCTTCCGTTGCAAAAACTTCGCATAACGCTTATCGTGGTGCTTTTGGCGGTTGCCGTTTTTTTGATTTGTTATACCTGCAAAAAGCTAAACGCTACGATTCGTGCAACCAACGAGAACCTTCAAGATTTGAAAGATAAGGCGGACGCCCTTTTGGACGAGGCGTACGGACAAACGGCGGGACTTAACGCTTTGTTTAGCGATTACGACGCGACGGATTTGGTAAGCAAAACGTTGCCTTGTTTGCGCTTTGATTCCTATTTTACAAGGGCGAGATTGTACGAAATGGTAAACGCTTACGATTACCTGATTCGCGCGTCCGAACAGGAATGCGTTTTAAACGTGCTATCGGGCGAGTTGTACGGTAACCCGTTTTTATTCGAGCAGTATTTGAATCATTATACGAGTTTTCGTACCTATCACGGAAGTCTTACCATTCATTGGACGGAGGAGAAACAAGATAGCAACGGGAGGTGGGTACAGCATTCCCGTTCGCAAACGTTGCACGCAAGTATAACGAAACCGGAACCGTGCTACGATATACATACTTGTTTACACTACGGACACGACGACGCGCCGAAACTTTGTTTTTCAAGACAAGGGAAACACGCGGAGGACAAAACGGAAGGACAGTTAAAAAGGACGCTACGCAAAGGGGAAAAGAACTTACAACGGCTTACCGCGCAGGCGTTAAAGCGGGACGAGAATTTCACCGAATTGTTAAATACCGAATTTGAAATTTTATTCGACGCAACCAACCGTAACGACGAAATTGCGTTTCGGTATTTATTCACGCCGAACGCGCAAGAAGAGATGTTGAAATTATTGCTTAATTCGGAATGCTACGGCGACGATTTTGATTTTATTAAATATAAAAAATGCAATACGGTGCGTAGCGAGCATACGCAGTTTAACGGAATAGACACGTCGGCAAAACGCTATTATTCGTATAGTCTTTCGGAAATAAAAGAGCGGTTTACCCGTTTGAATTGTAAGTTTTTTGAATCGGTATACTTTGATTTTGCGCCCATTTTAACGATTTCAGCCTATCAACAACCGCGGATAAGCGATACGAAAATTCAAAAAGAAGATTTATGTTGTTATAATTACGAAATATTGGCAAATAAATTACAGGAATATTTGATGCCCTACGGCGCGATAAGTCAAGCGATATTTAAGACGGAATTATTGGAAAAGAACGACGAACAAGAGAAAATTGCCGTCACGGCGTATACGTATACCGCGCACGAACGAGTACACTACGAACGCGTGTACGGCGACGACGAGAATTGGCACGAAGTACCCGTATATTGGACGGAATATATTCCCGCGCGGAAACGTTCGGTGATGCTCGTCGTATATACGGAAGAATCGCGGAAAAGTATGCAAAATCCGTACGTAACGCATCAAGGCGTATACGCTTGCGTTCTATAAAATAATAAAGGCGTTGCAACGAACGGTTGCAACGCCTTTTAAAATGCCGTAGTTTTTTAAAGTAAGCTTGCCGCGTCTTTGTCGCAAACGACGGTGACGTTCGGGTGTAATTGTAATACGGACGCAGGTAAGTCGGGCGTGATTTCGCCTTGTACCATACCTTTTACCGCTTGCGCTTTATTTTTTCCTGAAACGACCATTATGATGGATTTCGCTTGCATAATATTTTTAATGCCCATAGAAAGCGCTTGTCTGGGTACTTCGTCGATGGAAGAAAACAAACGCGAATTGTCCTTAATCGTGTTTTCCGTCAAATCTACGAGATGGGTTACGGAAGAAAAGGGCGTGCCCGGTTCGTTGAAACCGATATGCCCGTTAGAACCAAGCCCAAGCACTTGTACGTCTTGTTGCATATTTTCTAAAAGTGCGTTGTAACGGTCACATTCTTTTTGCAAATCGGACGCGCTACCGCAGGGCAGATTGGTGTTTTGTAAGTCGATATCGATAGAATCGAAAAGATTCGTACGCATAAAGTAAGCGTAGCTTTGGTCGTGGTCGGCGGTTAATCCTACGTATTCGTCCAAATTTACGGTGCGTACGGCTTTGTAGGAAGTGCCGTTTTCTTTATGGTCTTTAATCATATTTTGATACGTACCGATAGGGCTAGAACCGGTTGCAAGACCTAAAATCGCGTTTGGATTATTCTTAACGACGTCGATAAGAATTTTTGACGCTTTTTCGCTCATTTCTTGATAGTTTTCCGTGATAATTACTTTCATAAACTCCCCTTTTAAAAATAGTTTTACTTTTATTATTATACTATTTTTCTCCAAAAAAAGCAAGCGGTTTAAAAAATTTTTTTTACGCTAGATTATAACTATTTTTTATAATAAAAGCATTTGAAAAATTTGACAAAATTTGTCGTTTGTGATAAGATTATGATAAGCTTGAAAAAAGTTGAACGTGAAACGGGACGCGTCCCGTCTTTACTTGCACAGCTGCGCAAGTAAAAAGCTTTTAATTTTCGTCAAGCAAATAAATATTTTAAGGAGTGTTGTTATGTCTAACTTGGAAAATGACGAAATGGTTACAGAAACTGAAGTAGTCGAAGAGCAATGCAGTGAAGGCGTAGTGGCATCGGAAGGCTTCTTTGAGAGGAAGTTCCAACTTAGAAAAAAGGGAACGAATCTTAAAACGGAAGTTATGGCGGGCTTGACTACCTTCATGGCAATGGTGTACATCCTGATGGTAAACGCAGGTATGTTTGCCGACCCGTTCAGCTCGGGGGTAAACGTTTTGGGCGTTTCTTACGGCGCGATGTATATCGTAACTGCGCTTTCCGCAATAATCGGAACGGTGCTTATCGGCGTATTGTCGGGGTTACCCTTGGCGCAAGCGCCCGGTATGGGTTTGAACGCATTCTTCGTGTATACGATGTGCATAGGGTTTGGTTTTACGTATGCCAACGCGCTCGTGTTTATTTTGCTCGACGGTTTGGTATTCGTTTTGCTTACCGTTACGGGTCTTCGTAAGAAGATTTTCGGCGCGATTCCCGATACGATTAAAAAGGCAATCCCTGCAGGTATCGGCTTGTTCATCGCCTTCCTCGGCTTGCAAAATGCAGGCTTGGTCGTTGCCGATAGCAGTACGGGCGTTACGATGGGTTCAATGAATTTGCTTGCCGATCATTCTTGGGCGAGCCTCGTTCCCTTGTTCGTGGCGATTTTGGGCGTTATCGCGATAGGCGCAATGTCCAAAAAGAATATCAAAGGCGCAATTTTGTTCGGTATTCTCGGTTCGGCGGTTTTGTATTACGCTTTGCTTGGTCTTGGTTTTGCGTTTGGCGACGCGTCTAGTAAAGCGGTGTTCGAAGGGATAAAAATGACGAATCCGTTCGACGCGTTTAAAGAATTCGGTTCGCAAACGTTTGGTAAAGTGTTTACGGAAGGCTTTAATTTCTCGGCGTATATTGATGCGAACGGTATCCCCGATTTCGTTTTGATGGTAATTACTTCCGCGTTGGCGTTCTGCCTCGTAGATATGTTCGATACGCTCGGTACGCTTTACGGCGCTTGCAAGAGCGGTAACTTACTCGACGAAAACGGCGAAGTTCCCAACTTAAATAACGCAATGATGGCAGACGCAGTTGCAACTTGCGCAGGCGCAGTGCTTGGTACGTCTACGGTAACGACGTTCGTAGAATCGTCGGCAGGTACGGCGGCTGGCGGTAAGACGGCGCTTACCTCTTACGTTGTTGCTATCTTGTTCGCGGTTGCGATGTTCCTTTCGCCTATCGCGCAACTTATTCCTTCCTGTGCTACGGCTACGGCGCTTATCTACGTCGGCGTATTGATGATGAATAACGTACGCGATATTGAATGGTCTGACCCCGCGGTTGCGCTCCCTGCATTCCTTACGGTAGCGATGATGCCGTTTACTTATAACATCTCGTTTGGTATCGGTTTCGGATTGCTTTCGTACGTAGTGATTAAATTGTGTACGGGTAAAGCGAAAGAAGTAAGCGTAGCAACCTACGTGTTGGCGATTATCTTCCTTGCGATGTTCTTGCTTACGCACTAATCGTAAGACAAAAATAAGTAAAAACGGGGCGGTTTTAAACGGACGTTTGAAATCGCTCCGATTTTTTATAAAAGAATTTTTGTTTTTTAGGCTAAAATGCTTTGACAAGAAAGGAAAAATATGATATAGTAATATAGCTTTGAGAAAAGTCAAGCAGAAGTACCCAAGTGGCTCAAGGGGCTCCCCTGCTAAGGGAGTAGCATCTTAACTGGTGGCACGAGTTCAAATCTCGTCTTCTGCGCCAAAAAAACGGATAGGCAACGCCTATCCGTTTTTTTGGCGTAAACGAGTCGCTTGGACTCGTGAATTATCACGAGTTCACGCGAGGAGCGAGAAATGCGGAGTAAGAAAAAAGAACGAAGACGGGCGAGCGACGACGCCCTGCCTGAAAAGGCAGAATGTCGTCTTCTGCGCCGTAGGCGTAAACGAGTCGCTTGGACTCGTGAATTATCACGAGTTCACGCGAGGAGCAAAAACGGAGTTTTTATCCAAATCCGAAAAACTTGGTATGTAATCATTGCGTAGCAATGTATGTCATTATTCGGCTTGTCACGCGGATTGCATACGCTCATAAGCGTGATTAAAGTGGGGTTCAACTTAGCCTTGG
>SVIX01000057.1 GCA_015069285.1 Clostridiales bacterium
AGAAAAACGTAGCGCAACGCCGTATTACGACGCAGTTTCTTTTTCTTCGCTTTCTAAAATTAAAGCAAGATGCGAGTAATACAAGGCGCGCGAGGCTTTTCGACGGGCGTTTACTTTGCGTAAACAACCGAGAAAAACGTAGCGCAACGCCGTATTACGACGCAGTTTCTTTTTCTTCGCTTTCTAAAATTAAAGCAAGATGCGAGTAATACAAGGCGCGCGAGGCTTTTCGACGGGCGTTTACTTTGCGTAAACAAGCAAGAAAAACGTAGCGCAACGCCGTATTACGACGCAGATTCTTTTTCTTCGCTTTCTAAAATTAAAGCAAGATGCGAGCAATACAAGGCGCGCGAGGCTTTTCGACGGGCGTTTACTTTGCGTAAACAACCGAGAAAAACGTAACGCAACGCCGTATTACGACGCAGATTCTTTAATTTTTATGGATTTTGGAGTCGTACTTACTCGTATACCCCCCCACAGGCACTTCCGTAGGATATTCCCCGTTAAAGCACGCCGCGCAATATCCTTGGCAGGTCCCCGACGCGCCGAGTTTAAATACGTCTTCCAACGGTAAAAACCCTACCGAATCCGCGCCGAAAATTTTCGCCATTTCTTCCGCCGTGTATTTGCAGGCAATCAACTCCGCTTTCGAACCGATATCCGTACCGTAATAGCAAGGATTCAAAAATTCGGGCGCAGACGAACGAATATGAATTTCTTTCGCGCCCGCGTCGCGCAGAAGTTTTACCACGCGCGTACAAGTCGTTCCGCGCACGATGGAATCGTCCACTAAAATCACTCGTTTTCCGCGCACCGTTTCCGCAATGGGGTTTAACTTGATTTTTACCTTATCTTCACGCACGTTTTGACCGGGGTCAATGAACGTTCTGCCGATATATTTATTTTTGATAAGCCCCAATCCGTAGGGAATCCCAGACTCTTCCGCGTAACCTATCGCCGCGTCTATGCCCGAGTCCGGCGCGCCGATAACGACGTCCGCCTCAACGGGATGCGCTTTCGCTAAGAACGCCCCGGCGCGTTTCCGAGCCAAATGCACCGAACAGTTATCAATCACGGAATCGGGACGAGCGGTATATAAATATTCAAAAACGCAAAGCCGTTCGGGCTTTTTATCACAATGCACGCGCAGACTTTTAATTCCCTCTTTCGCGAACACGACCACTTCACCGGGGTCAAGTTCCCTCACGAAACTCGCGCCTACCGTGTTCAGCGCACAGCTCTCGCTTGCTATGACGTATTCCCCGTCGTCACGAATCCCGTAACAAAGGGGGTGCAAGCCGTTCTCGTCGCGCGCCGCTATCAATTTTTGCGGGGACATTACGACGAGGGAGTACCCGCCCTTTAAACGCTCCATCGCTTTACAAATTGCGTCTTCCGTCGAACCTTCCGTAAGACGGGCTTTGGTAATCATATACGCAATTATTTCGATATCGTTAGAGGTATGAAAAATCGCGCCTTCCAACTCCAATTC
Source organism: Clostridiales bacterium (assembly GCA_015069285.1). Classification (GTDB taxonomy): domain Bacteria; phylum Bacillota; class Clostridia; order Christensenellales; family Borkfalkiaceae; genus Scatosoma. The sequence goes on from SVIX01000057.1 coordinate 1,493, forward strand.
CTTTCTCAATTCCGCGTAATTGACAATCGCGCCGTCGTGAGAAATCGCCAATCGACCTTTGATATGGTTGACGAGCATTGGTTCTGCGTTGACGCGGTCTTTGGTAGCCGACGTGCCGTAACGCACGTTACCAAGCGCCATTTGCCCAAGCCCCAGCTCGTCCAAACGACGAGGGGTAAACACCTCGTTGACAAGACCCGAATCTTTGTAGGCGTGAAAAATACCGTCGTCGTTTACGACGATACCGCAACTTGCCTGTCCTCTGTGTTGCAAAGCGTATAATCCGTAGTACGTACTAGACGCAACGTTTTCCGTTTTCGTTCCAAAAATACCAAATACAGCCATATACTTTCTCCTAAATTAGAGCAATTCTTGCAAAGCTTTATCGTCTGCGTTGATTTTGTCTTTCATTGCCGTTTTATATTCGGCAAGTTGTTTTTCAATTTCAGGATACTTAATACCGAGTATTTGAAGGGCTAAAAGTCCCGCGTTTTCACCGCCGTTTACCCCCACCGTTGCAACGGGAATGCCCGAAGGCATTTGCACGATGGAAAGTAAGCTATCCAACCCGCCCATCATATCCGTTTTTACGGGCAATCCAATAACGGGTAACGTCGTAAGCGCGGCAATCACTCCGCCAAGGTGCGCCGCTTTCCCTGCCGCGCAAATTAAAACTTCCATTCCTTTTTCTCTTGCGGTGGAAGCGAACTCGTGCGCCTCGTCAGGCGTTCTGTGCGCAGAAATAACGCGAACTTCCACTTCTACGCCGAATTTTTTCAAAACGCTGACCGCAGGTTTTACCACGTCAAAATCGGACTTACTGCCCATTAAAATACCAACTTTACTCATAAAAACTTTCTCCTTTTGAAAAACGAATAGGTGCAACCCGTTTCGTTGCACCTATTGCGATTATACTGATTTTGTGCGCGAAAGAACGCGTTTTTCCCCATAAAAAGGCGTGCAACGACAAAGCCCTGCGCAAGGCGACAAATCGGACGAGCCTAAGTAGGACGTTTTCTCGTTTTGCAAGTACTTCATAACCGCTTTCCTTTCTTACCGTTTATTCCATCATTCTCCTCTTTACTATTATAACAAAACCGCGAAAAAAATGCAACTAAACGAGCGCAAATTTCCGCGGTTTTTTTATTCATTTATTCTTTTATTTTATAATAATTTTTATTACGTCGACTTAATCCACCAACGGCATTTCCGTCATACGGAGTTTCGCGCTACCGTAAGGATATAATTCCTTTTCTTCCTCTGCCCCGATGGGTTCTCTCGAGGACGGAATCATTGCGCATATATGCTCGAAGAAGCGTTCCTTGCCCCAAGGAATTTTCTTCATTTTCGCCTTTATGACGAGCGCAGGCTTTTCCGACGAGAACGGATACTTATCAATTTCTCTTTCTTCACATTCAAAACGCACGTCCGAAAAACCATAATTCCAATCGCTCTTGCCTATATATTCGTAATCGCAATAGGGGTATTTGCGTTCTACGCCGTCTAATTCGTATTCGTACATCTTCTTTTCGTAAGCAATCGGCAAAGCGAACACCAAAGAACCGCGTTTTACGCTCTTTAAGTTGTGCGGACGCTCCATAAGTTCAATTTCCACGTCGTACGAAACGGTTATTTCTCTTTCTTCGCCTGCTTTCAAAACAAACATAAGAATTCTCAAATCGCTTTCGTTTCCGTCCACGATAAGGTTTTTAGCAAACGAAGGGATACGCACCTTAAACGTAAAATCTTTCTTCGCCTTGACTTTATATAAAAACTTATTTTTGAACGGATATTCGGTAACCACTTCCACTTCGCAGTTTTCCGCCGACAATTTTGCGGGAACGGGAAGGGTATTCATAACGGTATCCCCGTTGTAAGCAAAGGTAGAAAGCGCGAGTTTGGGGAAACCTTGCGAATGGTCTGCCGTACAGCAACCGTAATGCGGTTCTAAGCCGAATAAGTTCGCCTCCCACGAGTTCGTCGTGTAGTACGCGTGTTTGGAGCAAGAGAAACGCATACAGTTGATTTGGTTAGATTGTTGCACGTATTGGTGCGCCCACATATCGTCGCTAATCGTTGCGGGAAGGGCGTTGAACGCCAAAACTTCCAATCTTTCCAACCATTTCACATCGCCCGTAGTCGCAAACAAAAGCTCAAAGGTATACATTTGTTCTACCACGGCGCAAAGCTCCGTACCGTTATTCGGGCTAAGACCTGCAAGGTGCTCGTCCCCCGTAAACAATCCGACGGGCGTACCGTTATAATTTTTCAGTACGTTATAAAGATATTCCGCCTCGTCTTTATATTCTTCGCCCAAAATTTCATAGGAAACCGCCTCTGATTTTAAATACATAACGATATTGACGATATGCGCTTCCAATCTTTCTTCAGAGAGCGGTATTTTCCAACAAGCGACCATTTGCTCGGGAGTAGCGCCCTGCGCTTTCAAAATTTTTGCAAGGTCTTTTAACCACTCTTCCCCTGTGCGTTTCCACATAAAATTAACCGCTATCAAACACTCGGACCAACGAATTCCACCCCACGTGCCTTTCAGAGTAATCTTACCCGAAGTAAGGAAGTCGTAATAATTTTTCAACATTTTATAGATAACGCTCGGAATACGTTCGTCTTTGGAACATTCGTAATATACCGTAAGCACTTTAGAGATAAGGTGCACGCACCAAATTTCGAAAGTCGGAATTTCCTCCTCCGTACAAGGACAAAGCCAACCGTCTTCTCTTTGGGTGGAAATGATGGCGTCTATATACTTTTTCCCGCGGGCAATCATATCCTCGTTTTCCAATAAGTACGCGAGCGGAATAAATCCGTCCAACCAATACGGAACACGCTCCCACCAACATATTACTTTTTCTTTATTTTCGCCTTCACCGCCAATCCAATAACTATCGCGCACGTCCCGCCAAACTTTATCCAAATTTCCGGCAAGCCCTTCCGCTTGGATTTCAAGCTGTCTTTTCAACCAACCGCTTGGTCTAATTTCGTTTACAGTAAAATAGTTCCAATTTTTCATAATTTGCTCCTCTATTCGCTATTGTTATCATTCAAAAAACAATCGATTTGAACTTAATTTATTATAACAAAATATTGCGCGAATGTCAATAAACAAAAGCTCAAAACCAATGGGGCAGAGTTGCCTCTTTATTTCAATTTGTGTCTTTTTCGGTAAGACTGCAAAAAAAGTCAACGCGCCAAGACCACGAGATACTTTCCGTTTGAAACGAATTTTCTTATAACAAAACCGCGAAAAAATGCAACTAAACGAGCGCAAATTTCCGCGGTTTTTTATCTAATTTTTACCGCTTACGCTTAAAACACACTCATCGTTATCGTTTGCGCGTAAGAGTTGAGCTGAAAGTAGTTTTCGGCTTGATACGGCAAGATTTCCTCCTCCAATTCCTCAATCACGGCAAGCTTGCCTTTTGCGTATAAGCTAAGCCGTTCACGACAGGTTTTCACCCGTTGCATCAAGCCACCGAGCCGTGCGTCCTGCACCTCCCAGCCTTGCGGTTTGCTCTCTTTATTCCATAAATTACGGAAGGCGGAATGGAACGCCACTAACCGTTTTTCAAGTACGGCGTATTCTTTTACGAGGGATAAAACCGCCTTCATATCTCTGCTTTGATAAGCGCGACGAGTTCTTACGCCCAGCTCCGCTTTCACGGCAAGCACCAAGCAAAGCTTTTCCATGCTTTCAAACAAATACGCGTATTCTCCTGCGCGCTTTGTCGCTTTCTTTAATTCAAGCGCGTATCTTGCGTACGGGATAGGTCGTATGCTCATCACCGTTTTATCAAAGATACCCATAAACGGGTCGGCATATAAAAGCGCCTTGCACGTGCTTTGCGGAATTTCTTTCCCCTCGGCGTTCAACAACGGAGTTTCCGTGCGGTTGGGTAAATCGAGCAACATAAAATCCTCGTAAGAAATTTTGAACAGGTGCGCAAACCCCTTGGCGATTTTCTCTTCGTCGAAGTTGCCGAGCGCATATTGACGGATAGCATATAGCGAGGGTAACGCCGAAAACGGCGAACATTCGCTACCGTTATCCCCCCACATCGTAATAAGTACGTTTTTCACGCCGTTGTTCGCTATGCTTTTCATAGCAGGTTTCATCGTCAGCAAGGAATACCGATTCAAAGGCGCAAAACCGTTCCACGTCCGAGCTCCGCCTGCAAACCAAGTATTTTCGCAAAGGGATTTATGCGATTGCAACTGCATATCGTACACCTCTTCGTCCATGTGGTAATAATCCCAATAAACAAGCTCGACGTTTTCGGGGATTTTGGAAGAAATATCCTTGGGGAACTGCATCACCTCGTCCACGTAATAGGAGCCGTGGTTTGCCAAGCGGAAGAACATATCGCTCCACATATGCGCTTTAAAGCCGTACTTTTTGGCAATCTCCGCTACTTTATTCAAATGTCTTAATAAAAGCTCGTATCTATTTTGATAGCCGTGCTTGTCCAAATATTTGCCAAGCCCTACCATGTGCGCCTCGTCCATACCGATATTCACCAAGCGCGAGGTGAAATTTTCGGCAAGCGTCGCAAAAATTTTATCAATCAATTCGTAGGTTTTCGGCTCGTCGATTAGTAAAATATCGTTGGTATCTACGATATCGGAATAAGCAGGGTGACGGACGAGCGCCGTAAAATGCGCAAGCGTTTGCACGCAAGGAATAAGTTCTACGCCTTTTTCCTTTGCGTACGCGTCGATTTCCTTGATTTCTTCCCCCGTATATCTTCCGCGTAAATAGCCGAAATACGGTTCGCCCTTAATCTCGTAAGTATCCTCCGTATACAGCTCCAAACAGTTATACCCCATTTTGCTAAGAATATCGATAAAGCGTTTTACCTCGCTTACCTTCATCACGGCGTTGCGCGAACAATCGAGCATAACGCCAAAGCGTTCACAAGTATCCATTTTCATTCTCTCCTTTCAAGAAAATTCGTTGTGGGTATTATAACATAAAAGTTATCTATCGTCAAGACCTTTTATAAAAAAAGTCCTGTAAACGGTTGCGTATCGCGCGATACGCAACCGTTTATTCCGTTCTTGCGCCCAAAATATGCAAACAACGCATTTGCTCAAAAGAATAGGAGGTGAGCGGTTTATCCAACGCATCGTAACTATGCGCCGCTACGAGCGGTACGCCCCGTAAAAAACCCACCACCACGGGCGTATGATAAAAATCCCCCGTCGCCCTGCCAAGCTGAATAAAATCCCCAATTTCCAATTCGTCAATCCGTACCTCTTCCGCGTACGGACCTTCGCCCGTCCCCACGCCCGTTTCGGCGTTTACAATTAGGAAATTATAAAAATACTCCACTCCCGTCCAACCAGCCGAACGGTCGCCAAGCGAACGGTAAAACCAACCCAAATCGGGCGTATCGTTCATTACGCCTACCCCCGCAAACAAACATTGCGAGGCAAAATTCGTGCAATCCCCGCCAAGCCTATCAAAATTATAATACTCCCGATTGCGACCAAACGCCCATCTTCTCGCGTACGACACCGCCCTTTCTCGGTTATACTCAATTATTCTCATACTTTATCTTATGAGAAAACGCGTACTTTTGTCACGAATACCTTTGCACAAAAAAAACCTGACGCGCATACGATAACAGTACCGAATATCATTCAAAAGAGGATTACTATGTGTATAGAAAATTTATTTGATTGTAATTGTTGTCAATACAATCCTTGCCATCGCCACTACCCTCAGTCCACCCCGCCTCAACCCATTTACACGCAAGTCGTCGTAGGTCCGCGCGGTCCGCAAGGTCCTGCTGGTCCTGCTGGTCCTCAAGGCTTACAGGGTGAAGTAGGCCCTGCTGGTCCTCAAGGCTTGCAAGGTGAAGTAGGCCCTGCTGGTCCTCAAGGCTTGCAGGGCGAAACGGGTCCGCAAGGTCCTCAAGGTTTGCAAG
>SVIX01000058.1 GCA_015069285.1 Clostridiales bacterium
TTTCAAGGGTGGCAAGTAATTAAAGCACGCTGCCAGGCACCCCGAAAGGGCACTTGTGCCCCGCTGGTAGTATTAGGGCTATGCCCGAAAAGTAAAAACCACTGGCTATGCCAGTGGATATTTATTTCTCGTCATATAACGACGATATTTTTTTGTCGGAACAGCTCTTTTAATCCCTCGGGGAAAGCGTCGTCGGTAATAAGTACGCTGACGTCTTCAATCCGCGCGAAGGTGTACGGTTTGATTTTTCCCACCTTCGAGGAATCGAGCATTACGTAAGTAAATTTAGCGCGGGAGCAAATGAGTTTTAACAAATCCGCTTCCGTTTGCGAACCGCAAGCAAACCCGATTTCGGGCGTAAACGCCGACGCGCCGATAATCGCAAATTCAAAGTTTGCGTCTTTAAAATACTCGGAGGTGAGCGAAGACGCCGTCGATAAATTTTCTTTAATCAAAGGTCCGCCCAAAAGATTGATAGAAACGTTTTGTTTTTTGGAAAGTTCGGTTGCCACCGCAAGCCCGTTGGTAAAAATATTGCAAGGAATATCAGGCAATTCTTTGGCGAAATAGAGCGCGGTCGAACCTGCGTCGAGAAAGACGGAAACGCCTTCCTCCATAAGTTTTGAAGCTTTGGTGGCGATACAGATTTTTTCGTCCGTATGCGTTACCATTTTTTTCGTGTACGGAACACCCGAAGTTTTTTGGGTTTCTTTCGTGGAGATAGCTCCGCCTCGCACGCGAATAAGTCTGCCTTCTTGCTCTAAATAAAGTAAATCCCGTCGCAAAGTCATAAGCGATACGGAAGGAAAGGCGGTTTGTATTTGTTCTAAAGTTAATTTTCCACGCTTATCGATAAATTCGGCAAGCTCCATAATTCTCGTTCTTTTCATAACAGCTCCTAAAAAACGAAAAAGATTTTCCCTTAGTAATACTGTATCATAAATGAACGAAAAAAGTCAAGCGAATGAACGGACTTTCGCCGTATTTTTCCTTTTTGAGGGTAACTTTTGGCAAAACCGCCTTTCCGCCCCGTAAAAAACGGTTGCTTTTTCGGGGGAAAGGTGGTATACTGTTAAAGTAGCGTAAATTAGGAGAGGAGGAAAAAAGAATGGTTGATTTCATCGCCGATTTAGACGAATATTTTTGCGAAACGTACGCAAACTACGATAAACTTTGCGTATTGGACGGCTACCGTATGCCAAAAATGCAAGATTCCGAAGTGCGTGAGGACGGCAGAACGTACGCGTATACCTTACCGGCGAACACGATGCGCCTTGCCTTGCAGGAAAATAAAGACGCGCTTTTGCAAGCGCTCAAAAACCGTAGCGTGGATAAGACCTTTTCCTTTTCTTTTTCGCCCGTTGGATTTTTCTCCCGCATTAAAAATACCTTTTCTAAATACGCTCCGCATAAATGGTTGCAAAGCGTTTTAAGGAAAAACGCAATTTCGGCAAACGAGGCGGGGGACGCGCTTGCGATTGACCCCGATATATGGCAAAAAATCGTGAAAGGGAGATACGCGCCGACGAAAAACACGATACTTTCCTTTGCGCTCACTTCGCATATTAGCGTGGGGGACACCAAAAACTTACTCTCCGTAAACGGATACGAGTGGGATTTTACGATAGAAAAAGACGTCGTCGTATGTTATCTATTAAAAAACAAAGTATTCAATCGTGAAATGATAGAGCGGGCGTTTGCCGAATATAAGATAAGTAATTTGTTTTTGAAGTAAGTAAAAAACAGTTGCGTTTTTTAGTAAAGTTTGCTATAATAAATAAAAATAGAATACACCGAAGCGGAAAAAGAGTACCGAATTTACCGTTGCAGGAACAGAGAGACGCGCCTTTGGCTGAAAGCAAATCAAGCAAACGGGATATTTGGGAAAGTGCGTTTTCGCGTTTGAGGTTGGGTTAATACCCCACGGGTAGCCCCCGTTATCGGGCGAACGAGGAAAAATTCTTTACGCCAATTAAGAATTTTTTGAAATAAAGTGGAACAGCGGATAACAGCGCCTTTATACTATGTTAGTATAGAGGTGCTATTTTTTAGTAAAACGCGTATATGCGTCGCATTTCATCGTTGCGCTGTGGCAACCCTCGGTCATTTACGCAAAAGTAAACTCCCTCGGGTTATCCTCGCGCGCCTTGAACTGCTCGCATCTCCGCATTTTACGGCGTGCGGAAACCCGTGGCGTTGTTGCTCAGTCACTTACTATCTGTAAGCTCCTTCGCAACGCCTTGAACTGCTCGCATCTCCGCGTTTTACGGCGTACGGAAAAAGGTCGAGGAAATAATTTCCTCGCAGATTGCAAAGACAGCGTCTTTGCGCCCCGATGGCAATCGCCGTCGTAAGACGGAACAAAGCCTTCCAACAAGCAACCGCAGGTTGCGCAAAACCAAACGCGTAAGCGTTCTTGCCGACCTTGTCGGCGCGCGGAAGCCCAAGTCAAAGGGTCAAGGAAATTATTTCCTTGCGGGAGGTTGAGGGCAGAGCCCTCGCAAAAACAAGCCTTCCCAATAAGCAACCGCAGGTTGCGCAAACCAACGCGCAAGCGTTCTTGCCGACCGTGTCGGCGCAAGGCAAAGGGTCAAGGAAATTATTTCCTTGCGGGAGGTTGAGGGCAGAGCCCTCGCAAAAACAAGCCTTCCCAAAAGCAACCGCAGGTTGCGCAACCAACGCGCAAGCGTTCTTGCCGACCTTGTCGGCGAACGGAAACTCAATTCATCATAAGGAGGTATCTATATGTGGTTTAAAAATTTACGCGAAGACGTAAAAGCGGCGAAACGCAACGACCCCGCCGCGCGTAACGCGTTTGAAATTTTGCTCACCTATTCGGGCGTGCACGCATTGTCTTGGCACAGAGTTGCCTACTTCTTTCATAAAATAAAGCTCAAATTGATAGCGCGAATGATAAGCCAGATGGCGCGTTTTTTCACGGGCATAGAAATTCATCCCGCGGCGAAAATCGAAGGAGGCGTGTTTATCGACCACGGTTCGGGCGTCGTTATCGGCGAAACGGCGGAAGTGCATAAAGGCACGGTCATCTATCAAGGCGTAACGCTTGGCGGTACGGGCAAGGAACGCGGAAAACGACACCCGACGATTATGGAAGACGTGATATTAAGCGCAGGCGCGAAAGTGCTCGGCGGATTTACCGTCGGAAAGGGCGCGAAAATCGGCGCGGGCGCGGTGGTCTTAAAAGAAGTTCCGCCCTACGCGACGGTGGTAGGAATCCCCGGCCGAATCGTTCGAATACGAACGCCTGAAAACGAAGATAAAATCCACGAAGGCATTATTGCGGTGGAGGCGTTAAACGCCGAAATTCACGCCGAGGAGCTTGCGCAAAGAGAAGAAGAGGCAAAAAGAAAGGCGCAAATTGCCGAAGAACAGAGAAGCGATAAAAAGGAGTAATGGTATGAAAATTTATAATTCGTTGACGAAAAGAAAGGAAGACTTTATTCCGTTAGAGGGGAATAAAGTAAAAATGTACGCGTGCGGTATTACCGTAAGCGGTGAGGCGCATATCGGACACGGATATCAGGCGCTTATTTACGATATTATGCGTAAATATTTAAAAAAAGCGGGGTACGAGGTGACTTACGCGCGCAACTATACGGACGTGGACGATAAAATTATTGCAAAATCCCACGAAACGGGGATTCCTGCCGACGAATACGCCAAAAAGATGATTGAAAATATCAATACGGTAATGAAACGATTCCGCGTGGACGACCCCGATTTATGGTTGAAAGCGACCGAAAATATTCAAAATATCATTCAGTTCATTTCCACTTTAATAGAAAAAGGTCACGCCTATCCCACGCAAAACGGCGACGTATATTTCGACGTGGCGACCTTCCCCGGTTACGGAAAACTTTCCAATCGCAACGTGGAAGACGCGTTGGACGGCGTCCGCGTAGACAACGACGACGAGAAGAAAAACGCGTACGATTTTGCGCTTTGGAAAAGCGCGAAAGCAGGAGAAATTTGTTGGGATTCCCCTTGGGGAAAAGGCAGACCGGGTTGGCATATCGAATGTTCGGCGATGAACAGAGAGGCGTTCGGCGAGCAAATCGACATTCACGGTGGCGGACGGGATTTAATTTTCCCGCACCACGAAAACGAAATCGCGCAAACGGAGGCGCTCACGGGTAAGCAATTCGTGAAGTATTGGACGCATAACGGACTTATCAAAGTCAACGGACAAAAGATGAGTAAGTCGCTTGGGAACAGTTTGCTCCTTGCCGAGCTATTGGAAAACTATTCGGACGAGGCGATTAAGTTTGCCCTGCTCCAAACCAATTACCGCAACGACATCAATATCACGAACGATTTATTCCCCGATTCGGAAAAGCATTTGTACGAATTCTATTCGACGCTTTCCATCGTGGATAAGGTGATGGATAAATTGCGCGGAACGGAATTGACCCTTTCAAACGAAGACGCCATCCGCGCGGCGGAGATTGCCGAAAAGGTGGATAAAGAATTTAACGCTTGTATGGACGACGATTTTAATACGGCGCTTGCGCTGTCCAACTTGTTCGGGTATTTCAAGGAAATGAAAAAATTGCTTAGCGCGGGCAAATCGGGGGATTTATTCTCCGCCCTTTCCTACGCCGTACAAATTCGCAAAACCTATTCGCTTTTGGGCATTTTCGAAAAGAGCGCGAAAGAATATATCGCGTGGTACGAAGAAAAGAACCTTTCTGCTATCCCCCAAGAGGTGCAAGCGGTAGCCGAGGAACGCTGGCAAGCCCGACTTGCGCGCGATTGGGCAAAGAGCGACGAGCTTAGAGAAAAACTCGCGCAACTTGGGTATTTAGTAAAAGACAGCAAAACGGGTTACGAGCTTATTAAAAATTAAAAGCCGTTCGCTTGACAAAAGCTGGATAGAATTATATAATGTTAAAAAAAGAGGAAACGACTATGAAAACTTATACAGGAAAAACCTTACGCGAAATGTATTTGGGCTTTTTTGAAAAACGCGGACATAAAATTATTCCGTCCGCGTCGCTCATTCCCGAAAACGACCCTACCGTTCTTTTCACAACGGCGGGTATGCACCCGTTAGTGCCCTATTTATTAGGGGAAAAACACCCTGCGGGGAAACGCCTTTGCGACGTACAAAAATGCGTGCGTACGGGCGATATCGACGACGTCGGCGACGAACGCCATTGTACCTTTTTCGAAATGCTCGGAAATTGGTCGCTCGGCGATTATTTCAAGGAAGAAATGATACCTTGGAGCTACGAATTTTTAACGGGCGAAGACTATTTGCATATTCCTTCGGACAAGCTTGCCGTGACGGTGTTCGGCGGTGACGATACCTTGCCTTGCGATACGGAGTCGGCGGAGCTTTGGGAAAAAGCAGGCATCAAAAAAGAAAATATCTATTTTATGCCCCGTGAAAATAACTGGTGGGGACCTGCCGGTTTAACCGGTCCTTGCGGTACGGATACCGAAATGTTCGTTATCAGAAAACCCAAGTGTTCCCCTACTTGTAACCCCGACTGTAATTGCGGTGCGTTCTTGGAAATTTGGAACGACGTATTTATGCGTTTTAACAAACAAGCGGACGGTAGCTTTACCGAGCTTTCGCAAAAAAACGTGGATACGGGTATGGGTTTGGAGCGCGCGCTTTGCGTATTGAACGGCAAATCGAGCGTATACGAAACGGACATTTTTGAAAACGCAATCAAGGTAATTTCTTCGCTCACGGGCAAGGAATACGGCGAAAACGAAGAAACGACGAAGGCGTTCCGCGTTTTGTTGGACCATTGTCGTACGGCGACCTTTATGCTCGGCGACGAAAAGGGTATCGTACCTTCCAACACCGACCAAGGCTATATTTTGCGCCGTATCATTCGTCGCGCGGTACGGTTCGGTCGTAAAATCGATTTACCCGAAGGGAGCTTGACGAAAATATCCGAGGCGTTTATAGAGTACTATCAAGACGTATATCCTGAACTGAAAATCAACGCGCAAAAGATTGCCGACGAACTGTTAAAAGAGGAGGCGAAATTTACCAAAACTTTACAACAGGGCTTGAAAGAATTTGAAAAATGCTTGAACGGTATCGAACGCAAAAACGCGTTTATGTCGCAAAAAGACCCTGCGTATATTCCCGAAAAGTCGATTGGCGGAAAGCAGGCGTTCCACTTATACGACACCTACGGTTTCCCCGTAGAAATCACGGCGGAAATGGCGAAAGAGCGCGGATTTAGCGTAGATATGGACGGTTATAAATCGGCGTTCGAGGAACACCAAAGCAAGAGCAAAGCGGGTAGCGAACAAAAATTTGCTTGCGGTCTTGCCGACCATAAAGAGGCGACGACGGCTTTGCATACGGCGACGCACTTATTGCACTCGGCGCTTAAAAAAGTATGTTCGCCCGACGTACAGCAAAAGGGTTCGAACATAACCGAAGAGAGATTGCGTTTTGACTTTAACCTGCCCCAACCGATGACGGCGGAACAAATTAAGCAAGTAGAAGATTTAGTCAACGAACAAATCCAAAAGGATATTCCCGTCGTGATGAAAGAAATCACCTTAGAGGAAGCGAAAGCGGAAGGGTTCACGGGTTTATTCGAAAGCAAGTACGGCGAAGTCGTAAAAACGTACACCATCGGTGATTTTTCCAAAGAAATTTGCGGTGGCCCGCACGTAGAATCGACGGGCAAGCTCGGCAAGTTTAAAATCCAAAAAGAACAAAGTTGTGGGAGCGGGTTGAGGCGTATTAAGGCGGTTTTAGAGTAAAATGCTTAATGTAAAACGCGTATATGCGTCGCATTTCAGCGTTGCGCTGTGGCAACCCTCGGTCATTTACGCAAAAGTAAACTCCCTCGGGTTATCCTCGCGCGCCTTGAACTGCTCGCATCTCCGCATTTTACGGCGAACGGAAACCCGTGGCGTTGTTGCTCAGTCACTAACTCACGGTGAGTTCCTTCGCAACGCCTTGAACTGCTCGCATCTCCGCATTTTACGGCGCGCGGAAAACCAAGTCAAAGGGTCAAGGGAATTATTCCCTTGCGGGAGGTTGAGGACGAGCTACCCGTTAAGCAAAGCATTGATAATGCTTTGTAGGGGCGAGATGAGTGAGCGCATAAGCCTCGCGCGAACGGTGACCGAACGCAAGGTTCACCTTGCCTTGCGTGAGAAGAGCCCTCGCAAAAACAAAGCCTTCTCAAAAGCAACCGCAGGTTGCGCAACCAACGCGCAAGCGTTCTTGCCGACTGCGCGTTTATAAAATAATTTACGCTTTTCATTTTTTCAACGAAAAGCGTTTTTTTTTTACTCATAGCAACAACCGCGAGTGGGAACTCGCGGTTGTCAGAAACCACCAGCTATGCTGGTGGCAAATAGCTTTAGCTTCAAGCCTACCATTTGCTATACAAAAAAGCTCCTCTGTGCTAAACTGTATG
>SVIX01000059.1 GCA_015069285.1 Clostridiales bacterium
ACAAAAAAAGCGCTTTTGACAAGTGCGCTCGCTTTAACGCTTTCTTCAAGCATGCTCGTAGGCACGACGTTCGCTTGGTTTACGGACAGCGTTACGAGCACGGGCAACAAAATCGTAGCAGGTACGCTTAAGGTAGACCTTGAATTGTTGGGCAAAGACGGCTGGAAATCTATCAAAGAAAGCAAAGCTCCCATTTTCAATTATGATAATTGGGAACCGGGCTACACGGACGTAAAGATACTTAAAGTGGAAAACGAAGGTTCGCTTGCGTTGAAGTGGAAGGCAAAATTCGTTTCTGACGAAGAACTTTCCGCGCTTGCAAACGTAATCGACGTGTACGTAAATCCGAGCGAAACGGAACTTACATATCCCACGGATAGAACCGTAATCGGCGCGGGCTACGAATACGTAGGCACGGTAGCGGATTTCGTGAATACGATTGAAGAAACGACGTACGGCACGTTGAAAGCAGACGGCGAAACGGGCGATGAGGCGTACTTGGGTATCGCGCTTAAAATGCAAGAATCGGCGGGCAACGAGTATCAAGGAATGTCGCTTGGCGACTTTGATATTCAAATCGTAGCGACGCAACTTGCGTACGAGGGCGACAGCTTTGGGACTGACTACGACGAAGACGCTTCTCTCAATTTTGCGCCGGTCTCTAATGCGAACGAGTTAAAGATTGCGCTTGCAAATAAAGAAGAAAACATTGTTTTGACGCAAGACATCATAGTAGATCAAAACTTTACGGTGGATTACGACGTACATATTGACGGCGCTGGTTATACTCTGTGCCGTACGGACGGGACGGCTCTTATGACTTTAGCTACTAACGAGCCGACGATTTATACGGGGAACATTTTCACCGTTAAGGCAGGTAAGACGTTCACGATAGAAAACGTTACGATGGACGGCGGTGCGGTTTGGTCGGGAGAAGTGAACGCAACGCTCGGTCGAGGAACCGTAAACACGGGCGTCGTAGCGACGGGTGCTATGATTTCCACTGAAGGCAACGCTAACGTCGTGCTCGGCGAGGACGTCGTTTTGCAAAACCACGGAAGTAATAGTGCGGTAATTTCGTTGGCTACCCGCGGTAACGGCACGTTGACGATTAACGGCGCTAAAATTCTTAACAACTCCGTGACGAACGGTGCCGTCATTTGGTTGGGAGGTGCTACTATTATGAACGACGGGGAGATCAGTGGTAACTCCGGCACGTTAGGCGGTATTTTCCGTTCGGTGGACAGCTACGGGAGCTATAATGTTTCCGTTACGGTGAACGGTGGTAAGATCACCCATAATACGGCGCCTACCGGTGGCGTAATCTGGAGCGGAAACAGTCTTACCGTTACTTTTGCAGGGGGTGAGATTGCGTACAACCATGCGACTTCTGGGGGCGGTGTCGTTTGGGGTGGATCTAGCGACAAGTATTACATTACTGGTGACGTGCAAATCCATCACAACACGGCGGGCGAGCTCGGTAACGTTTTCCGTATGAACCATTTTAAATACCCGTCTTTGGAAATGACTGGCGGTAAAGTGTACGATAACACCTGCGAGGCAACGCCGTATGCATTTTACTGCATCAACGATTACGTGAAACTTACGGGTGGCGAGCTCAAAGACGACGTTCTTTACACGGGTGGCGTTGATTTCACTATGGGGAATACGGTCATTGACGGTATCGTGCATTTTGACTTGAGCACCAACCACAAGAGAGTGTTGTTGGCTGAAAACTATAATACGTTGCGTTTTACGGTTGCCGATAACGCTGAGCATTATGCGAACGTACATTTCGTACCTGCCGAAGGTTACGTTTACTCCGAAGGAGACGAAGCAAAGCTCGTTTGTATGAACGAAGGATACGAAACCTATTGGGATACTGCAACCGGTACGTTCCGTCTTCGTGCGAAATAAGGATCAAACATAATCCGTCCTAACTCCCCTTGTGGAGATAGGACGGAAATAAGCGGAACAAATAACTTTGTATCGCTTGATGAAGTGGAGCGGAGTTATGCAAAAACGGATTCGCTTACGTTGATTTATAAGTATGTATACACACTAAAAAACGCTCGGCTATGAAGCCGAGCGTTTAATAATAAAGTTTGTTTTGCGATAAGAGTAGATTATTTTCGTCTTATAGCAATTTTGAATTACTCGCCTTTGAAGGGGAGCAACGCCGCAATTCTTGCAAGCTTGATTGCTTTTGCAAGCGTTCTTTGGTGCGCAGCGCAAGTACCGCTCATTCTACGGGGTAAAATTTTACCGCCTTCGGAAATGAATTTTTTCAAACGGTTTACGTCTTTATAGTCAATGACGTCAAGCTTTTCTTGGCAGAATGCGCATACCTTTTTACGAGGCGCTTTTTTAAATACCTTTTTTACGGGTGCTTTTTCTTCCATGATTGTTTCTCCTTACGTTATTTTTTGTTCCCTTTATATTTCAATTAAAAGGGAATGTCGGAATCGTCGTCCATCGCTTGTAATACGGGTTTGCGTTTAGGCGCGGACTGACGGGGCGCTTCGTCGATTTCGTCAAACGAATCACCGCTGTCTTTGGGCGAAAGGAATTCTACGTCTTGGGCAATAATATCTACCGCCGTACGCTTTGCGCCCTGATTGTCTTCGTAGTTACGGATTTGGATGCTACCCGAAACTGCTACTTTTTTGCCTTTTTTCGTGTAACGGGCAATCGTTTCGCCAAGACCTCTCCAAGCGGTACATTCAAAGAAGTCCACTTGTCTTTCGCCTTCTTGCGAAGAATAGGGGCGTTGTACTGCGATTGCAAAGCGACACATAGAAACGCCGGAGGGCGTTTCGCGAAGTTCAGGGTCGCGCGTTAAGTTACCGATTAAAAATACTTTGTTCATAATTTTTCCACCAAATCAATTAAGTTTCGTAATAATACGTCTGTATACGTCTGCATCGATGCCTGCGATACGGTCGAGCTCGCCTACAACTTCGGCGTTTGCTTCGAACGTCATCAAAACGTAGTACGCCTCGTTTTTAAAACGAATAGGGTATGCGGTTTTCTTCGTGCCCCACTTATCCGTGGATACGACGTTGCCACCCATCGAAGTTACGATACCTTCGAATTTCGTGATTTCGGCGTCCTTTGCTTCGTCCGTCAAGTCATTGTTGAGCAGATAGAGCATTTCGTATTTAGCCATTACTTTCACCTCCCGGTCTTAATTCGGCGCGTTTTACGCGCAAGGTTATAACGACTATCGTTTAGTCGCGTATAGATATTATAGCCCATTTTAAAAATTTAGTCAATCAATTTTGCGTGTTTTTGGAAAGAATTACGCTTTATTTTGTAAGAAAAGAGAGAAAAGCTCGTATTGCCTTTCTCTCGTTTTCTTTTTTAGATAAGTCTATCGTACGCCACAATAATCAATTCGAGGTATCTCGTGATTTGCGTAACCGTTAATTCGCCTAAAGTGGTTTTGCCTGCGAACGCCGTAGGGTCTAACATAGAGATAGCGGGGATTAACGCGGTGTTTCGTAAACTGTCAGCCGTATTGATAAGTCCGTTTGCGTGCAGTTCGTTCAAGGACGCGTTTTGCACGTTGGTCGTCATATTGTTTACGAGCGCGCTAATTTCTACGACCGTATAATCTTCGGGGGATTTTTCGCCATTGGGGTCGGTGAGAAGATAATGCCAAGTACCCGTCAACACGCGGTCTTTGCCTTCTACGGGTTTACCCGTCTTGTCTATAAACGCACCGCTACGCACTTTTTCGCCGTTATAAAGATAGTAATTGCCTTTTTCGTCCGTTTGTACGCGGTAGCTCGTAACGCCGTTCGGCGCGAGGAAGGTGGTCAATCCGCTTAAGGAAGGAACGGTGATATATACGTCTTTTTCAAATACTTGCGCGATGGTTAAGTTGTCAATAGCTTTGGGGAGTTCGTCGACGGTGTAATGGTCGAGGTGTTGTAAAATGACGTTGCCTTCCGATTCCGATTGCAATACCTCTTCGAGAGTAAGACGGGAAGTGAAGTGGAGCATAATGGAATCGCCCGTCAAATCGGCTACGGTGTTGTGTTCGTAATATTCGCTTACCCAATTTCCGTTTTGATATACTTGTACGAAAAACGCTTCGCCCATTTCGTCTAAACTGTTTTTGCCTTTCATTCGAATATCGCCCGGGCGGTCGCTCTTGCGAACGGGTTCTACCAAGCGGTGCAACGTTTGGTGACGGGTATATTCGTAAAAGATATAATACTCGCCCGTTTCGTCCTTGTATTTGCCACGCGATTCGTCGTAGATATAGGCAGGGTTTTGTTCGGCGTTCGTAAAGTATTTTAAATTTTCGTCGTCGGTGATTTCCTCGCCGTATTCGTTATGTAAACAAAGCGTGCCGTCGCTGTTTTCGTGTACGGCGTTTTGGCGCTGTAACATTTTTACCCAAGACTGTTTGTTGGGGTTGTCGGGGTTGGTAATTTTCGTGCCCGTTCCGTCGTTATCTGGATTTTCGTCCGATAAAGTAGGGTCGCTGTCTACGACGGCAAAATGTAAATCTTCTTTACCGTAAAGGATATACAAGGTCATCGGTTTGCCCGTTTCGGGAGCGATAATCGAATCCAAATGGATATTGTAAATAATATCCGTGGGATTGTCGCTCAATTCGCCAATCGTATACGCTTTTCCGTCCTTGGAAAACGCCAAAGCTTTTTTCATCGGGTCTTCCGATTCGGTGTTTTCTACGTTTAATACGTCCGCAATCGTAACGTCTTTAAAAAGCTTGCTCGCGTTTTCTCCGCGCAAGTCGCCAATCGTGCGGGGTTTGTTGCCGTTTAACCAACGCAAAGTTCCGTTGACGATTTCGTAATGCGTTCCGTTATTGCCGTAGGAGAGCGCAAGCATAAGTCTATCGGGGTTTTCGTCTAAGGGAGAAACGCCGAATACTTCGCCTAATTCAATACGGTTGACGAGCTTGGAAGGGTCGTTTTGTAAATCGCCGACGGTGGTCTTTTTATAGGTAACTTCTTCACCGTCTTTACATTCTTGCGTTCTATATTGTAAATATTTCTCGCCCGTCTTCTTTAAATAACGCATTTCATAGACGGGGTCTGCGCCTTCGTTCGCGACGTTGACGGCAATCGTCGTAATATCGCCGTTTACCGTCGTTTGCGTTTCGTCAATCGTAAGCGTATTCCCGTCGACGTCTACGAAGTTTTCGCCGTCGAACGCGTATGCTACCGCGTTCATCTTCGCAAAGCTTTCGCCGTTTTCCGTTACGAGCGTCCAATGCGTTTTCGGACCGTATACCAGCGCGCTGATCATACCGTCTTCCAAATTCACCGTCATAATCGCGTCCAAAGGTAAATCGGAAAGCAGACCGTCGAATGCGTTTCCCGTGAGTTGACCGAGCGTTTTCGGCGTTTTTCCTTCGCGCATTACGAGCGTTTTTACGCCGTCTTGCATTACGTAATCGAAGTCCTCGCCTTCAATACCGTACGCAAGCGTAACTAAAATGGGGTTAGGGTCGTTTGCTACGTCAATGCGCAATACGGAAGCGATTTGTACCGTTTCCAACATGCCTTGCGGGTCGTTCATAAGGGTTTTGAGCGTCGTTTTCGGATAACGCGCAAGTTTGGTCGTATCGGCGGAGAGGTAAACGTCGAATTTTTCTTCGGACGATTTTGCCGTTTGGCGTTTTACGTATTGCGTTGCGCCGTCGGGGAAGGTGAGAAGGTATTCGTCCGTCTTACCGTCGATAGGCGTTGCGGTGCAATCGAGTACTTGTTCTTCAAGATAGAAACTTCCGTCCGTTTTCCGTACGTAAACGAGCGGTTGCATTTCTACGACGCGTAAGGGAGTTCCGTTTTCGTCGTATATGACGTTGCCTTGTTCGTCCGTTTTATCGACGTAGCGGAAACGGTTGGCGTTGCCGTACGCAATCGCCGTCATTACGCTATCCTCTTCGTTTACGGTGAAAAGCGCGTCGAGCGCTATATTTTCAATCGTGGCGGTGATACCGTCGTTAAAGATATTGCCGACGGTGAGGAAGGGCGTACCGCCCTCTACGGGTAAAATTTGTTGATTTTCGCCGTCTAAAAGATAGTCTTTGCCTTCTTCCCCGAAAAAGAGCGACATCATCAACGGGTCGTTCGTCAAGGTTTCGTAGGAAAACGAACCGCTTGCCGTTAAAAGCGTGCCGATTTCAACGGACGCGAGCAATTTTTCAGAGAAAAACGCGCCCAATTCGCTGAACGGGGTATCTAACAGGTCTGCGGTGATAGCCTCTTCGGATAAGGTAGAACCGAGTTCTACGAATTTTTTGGAGATACCTGCAACGGCGTCCTCCACTTTAGGGGAAATTTTTGCGAGCGAGGAAAAACCGCCGTTTCCGCTACTCAATTCGCTTACGGCTTCTCCCAATCCGCTAAACAGTTGGAGTACCGTACCTTCGTAATATTCTTTGGTGAGATACTGCGAAAGGTCGAGATTTAAATTGGGAACGACGTCGTTCGCCTTGTCGTTTACCTCTTTTATCGGTCGCGTACCAACGTAAACGCCTAAGCCTACGATACCGCCGACCATAGAGATTGCGCCGAGGATAAAGCCTAACACCAACGCGACGAGTTTTCCTAAAAAACAGCCCTTTTTCTTGATGATAACTTGCGGTTGCGAGGAGGCGACCGCTTCGTTTTCGTTTTCGGGCGTTTGTTTATTTTTTTTGCTCATAAAACTAAAAACCTCCTGAACTAGTCATTACTTAAAAATAGGGATTTGCGCCAAGTAAATAACGTCCGTTCTATTCGCGGCGTCTTCTTCTGCTAAAACGAACGCTTTCTTATGTACGATACCGCCCGCTTTTTCCACGAGTTGTTCTAAACCTTTCAAAGACGCGCCCGTGGATACTACGTCGTCCACGATGCCCACCTTTTTGCCTTTGATAAGTTCTGCGTCGTGCTTGGAAAGATAAAAGGTTTGTTCTTTGCCCGTAGTGATGGACGATTCTATCTTTAATTCAATGCCGTCTTGCATATACAGTTTTTTGCTCTTTCTTGCAACGGCGTAATATCTTTGTCCCAATTCTCTTGCAACGCAATGCGTGAGTTGCAAACCTTTGGATTCCGCGGTGATAAGTACGTCGCAATCGGTCAATTTTTGCGCAAGCGCTTTGGCGCAATGCTCGGTCAGCTCGCTATCCCCGTGTAAATTAAAGAAAGCGATGGAAATTCCGCTCGGAAGGGGCAGAATGGGAAGATGCGCGTCAAAGCCCGCGATGTTTACGGTATGATAGTTCATTTTAAACTCCTTAATCGGGATAAAAATTTTATTGATAAGGCTCTGTCACGTCACTTGGTTGATTTTTTACGGAAAAATCCTACGAAATACTTCGTATTTTGCTCGCTTTCGTACAAGTCAAGTACGCGCGCTCACAAAATATTTGTCTTTCTTGCATTTTT
>SVIX01000060.1 GCA_015069285.1 Clostridiales bacterium
GGGGGGGGGGGGGGGGGTGGTATAATAAAAGTGCATCGGTGTCGGTGCGCAGTATTTTATTTTATTTTATTTTATAGGAGGTAACAAAATGGCAAAGAAGAAAAGTACGAAAAAAGCTTTGTTAGCAAGTGTTTTGGCTTTAACGCTTTCTTCAAGTATGCTCGTGGGCACGACGTTCGCTTGGTTTACGGACAGCGTTACGAGCAGTAACAACATCATTCAAACGGGTACTTTGGACGTATCGCTTGAATACTCGGACGAGGCTCTTACCGACGTCAACGACGCAAAGTGGGTTGACGCTTCTCAGGGCGCTATCTTTAATTATAGCAACTGGGAACCCGGTTATACCGCCGTTAAGTATGTTAAGATTGAAAACGAAGGTTCTCTTGACCTTAAATTTACGCTTAGCATTATTCCCAACGGCGAAGCAGGGGAAGTAAATCTTGCAGACGTAATCGAGGTGTATATGGTTAGCGGAGCTACTGCGGTAGAGCGTAGCGCGCTTACTCCCGATAGCGCTTATTACGTAGGTAACCTTACTTCGCTTATGAACGACAAGGACGGCGCGGCGTACGGCGTACTTTACGCGGACGACGCTGACAAAGCGGGTAACGTATATGAGATCTACACCATTGCTCTTAAAATGAGCACTTCTGCTGGCAACGAATATCAAGGCAAGAGCGTAGGCGGAGGATTTGCCGTTCAGCTTCTTGCTACGCAACTTGCAAGCGAAGAAGATAGCTTTGACAATAAGTATGACGAAGACGCAAAATATCCTGGTGAGGCTGACGTGTGGGACGGCACGGTTGATACCGTGTGGTACAACGATACGGATTCGAGTTTCAGTTTGTCTACTGCAGAGGAAGTGGCAGGACTTGCAGAGCTTGTGAACGGAGGCAATAACTTCTCAAAGAAAACCATTGAGCTTGAATCCAACGTAGACCTTAACGGAAATAGCTGGACTCCCCTCAAATCCTTCGCAGGTACTCTGAAGGGTAACGATCACACTATCGGTAATTTTAGTGTTGACGCAACCGCGGGCAATGGTGGTTTCATCGATAGTCTCGAGTGGGGAACGATCAATGATTTGACCTTGAGTGACGTTGAAGCAACTGTAGGCGGTTACCGCTTTGGTGTACTCGCGAACAAAATCAATCAAAGCAACGTTGAAAACGTGGTTATCAAGAACGTAAAGGTTACTACTACTGCATCTAGTGCTTTTGTTGCAGGTTTGTTTGCTACGGGTACCGTTAACTCTAATATGGAGGTAAACAACTGTACCGTTGAGAACTTTACCGTAAACGCGGAAGCGGGCGCTTATCTGATTGGTGGCATTACTACCGTTGTTCAGAAGAACGGCACGGAGGCTGAGGGCACAAACATTTTTGAAAATCTGCACGTTAAAAACTTTAAGGTTACCGTTAACGATACCGATGGCGTTTGTGGCGTAGGCGGTCTTGTTGGTCAGACGCAGTCTGTATGGCAGAATCCTAGATTTAACAACTGTACCGTTACAGGTCTTGACATTGTTGCAACGGGTATTGTTGACGTAGGTGGGTTTATCTGCTATCCTGGCTCTATTACTTTTGCTGAGAACTGCTCGGCAGAGGGGAAAATTGACGTTTCGGGTGTAACCTCTCCCGACAGCTTTGCGGGTGGTTTCTTCAGTGACTACGGCTGGGGCGATAATATTAGCAAGGGCGATCATAAGGTGACCTCCTGCTATGCGGACGTTGATATTACCACCAAGGTCGCTACCGCGGGTGGTTTTGTCGGATCGGGTACGAATTCCGAGGGCAGAAACAAAAACATAACCCTCACAAACTGTGAGGCGAAGGGCGCCGTAACCGTCGTTGAAGGCGGAAGCGCAATTATCGGTGGTTTTGCAGGACAAACTGATCGCGGAATCTACGTCAATTGCACCGCCGCGCAGGCACCGTTTATCGGAAAGGTTATCGATGGATATACGCTTACCGATGACGGCAACGGAACCTTGACCGTAAGCAAATGATCTGATACTAATATTTCGACCTATTCTTCTCGAATGGAAGGAACGGAATACATTCAAATTAAAAATACGGTGCGCCGAAAGGTCGCGCCGTATTTATCTATACAATAAACGCCTCGGCGGTTTGCTCCGTTGAGGCGTTTATTGGTTTTTATCCGATTGTTTCTACGTTGATAAGATTGGAATTACCGCTCTTTCCGTTTGGTGTTCCGCCCGTGATGACGATAGTGTCGCCGTTTTTGACTAAACCGCTTTTTTTAGCGATTTGTTTGGCGAAATAAAAGAGAATATCGATAGAGTTGTACTCTTCCGCCATTGCAGGTAAAACGCCCCAGCTTAAGGCTAATTGACGGTATGCGTGAATGTCGGTGGTGATACCGATAATATTGATATTCGGGCGGAATCGGGAAACCATACGCGCGGTTGCGCCCGTGCGCGTGCAAACGACGATTGCGCTCGCGTTCAAGTCCTTTGCAAGCGTTGCCGCGGAGTGGGAAAGCGCTTCGGAAGAGTTTTTGATGGCAAAATTTTCAATCGTTTGTATATATTCGGTGTGCGATTCTGCGTTTGTAACGATACGCGCCATAGCGGATACCGATTGTACGGGGTAATGCCCCGCGGCGGTTTCGCCTGAAAGCATAACGGCGGACGTGCCGTCGTATACGGCGTTTGCTACGTCGGAAATTTCCGCTCGCGTCGGGCGTGGATTGTGAATCATAGATTCTAACATTTCCGTGGCGGTAATAACGCGTATACCGTTGATTCGGCATTGACTTATAATATATTTTTGAATATCGGGCAATTCCGCGTAAGGAATTTCCACGCCGAGGTCGCCTCTGGCTACCATAATCCCGTCGGAAACGTTGATTATTTCCATAAGGTTCTTCACGCCCGCGCGGTTTTCGATTTTTGCGATAACGTCGATATGGCTTCCACCGTTTTGCGCGAGAAATTGTTTCGCGTCAAGAACGTCTTGCGCTTTAGAAACGAAAGAAAGGGCGACGAAATCGATGTCTTGTTCAATACCGAATAAAAGGTCGGCTTTGTCCTGCTCGGACAAAAAATCAAGGTGTAATTCTTTGTCGGGGAAAAACATAGATTTGCGACTGGATAATTCCCCGCCTTCTTCTACGACGCAATGCACTTCGGGGGCTTGTACGCTCGTAACGCGGAAGACGATAAGCCCGTTGTTTAATAGAATTTTATCGCCGACGACAAGTTCTTCGCAAATTTTTTCGTACGATACGGCTACGCGCGTTTGATTGCCGATAATATCTTCGGTGGTAAAAGTAAAGGCGTCGCCTTCTTTTAATAAAATTTTATCGTTTTCAAACGTTTTAATTCTAAATTCAGGACCTTTCGTGTCCAACATAATAGGCAGGGGAATTTGCTTTTCGTTTCGGACTTCTTTAATCGTCTGAATCTTTTTTTTGTAATCTTCGTGCGTGCCGTGTGAAAAGTTTAAGCGCACAATATCGCAACCCGCGTCCGTCATAGCAGAAATAACTTCTTTGCTTTCGCTTGCAGGGCCAATGGTGCAAATAATCTTCGTTTTTTTCATAATATTTCTCCGCGTTTAAGTACGTTCTCAGGTGAACGTAAAAAATAAAAAAAATCGATACTATTTTACTATTTTTTTTGAGAAAAAGCAAGAGAAACGAGTGCTTTTTTTTTAAAAAAGTGCTATAATAATAAAAGATTTGAGTTTGTTATACAATCGCGGAGTCTTTACGACTATGAGGAAAGTCCGAGCATCACAGGACAGGGTGCCTGATAACGTCAGGTGAAGGCGACTTTAAGGAAAGTGCAACAGAAATAAACCGCCGAAACACGCTTTCGGTAAGGATGGAAAGGCGAGGTAAGAGCTCACCGATATCTTGGTAACAAGGTATGCAATGTAAACCCCACCCGATGCAAGATTGGGTTTCCGTTATATAGGGCTGTCCGTCCAACGGAATACCGTGAATATCGCTTGAGCTTGTCGGCGACGGCAAGCCTAGATAAATGATTGTACACGACAGAACTCGGCTTATCGACAGACTCAAATCTCTTTATAAATACAATGGAGGACCGTAATGTTTAACGGTTCTCTTTTTATATGCTATTATGTCAGACATAGGTATTATGTTTGGCATAATACCCTTTAAAATAAAGGGATTTAGCGTTTTCACTATGCCACGCATAGCAATTATGCGTGGCATAGTACCCGCAAATAAAAATTGTTGGCATAGTACAAACCGTCCTTGGCATACGATAAAAAGCAAGCGATGGGAGGTGGCGTATGTTTTTAGATTTTATTTGGTCGTTGCTTGGACGAATCGTTTTTTTTACGGGCGCAATCGGGAATAAAAATTCTTTCCCTAAACCCTTATCCAAGGAGGAGGAAGAAGAGTATTTGGCGAGGGTAGCGAAAGGGGATAAAGAGGCGCGGGATATTTTGGTAAAACATAATATGCGTTTGGTGGCGCACGTCGTAAAAAAATATTCCGGCTCGGCGGAAACGGACGATTTAATTTCGGTGGGCAGTATCGGTTTAATAAAAGCGATTGGGAGTTATAAAGCGGGACGGGGTACGACGCTTGCCACCTATACCGCGCGTTGTATAGAAAATGAAATTTTGATGCTTATAAGGTCGAACAGAAAGCATAAAAATACCCTTTCTTTATCCGACCCCGTCGGTACGGATAAGGACGGGAACGAGCTTACGCTTATGGATTTGCTTTTTGAGAAGGAAGATTGCGTTTTTGAGGCGGTGGAGCGTTCGGTAAAACGCGAAAAATTGTTACAACAAATTCAAAAAGTTTTAAGCGAACGGGAATATACGATTTTGTGTTTGCGTTATGCGTTAAAAGGCGGGATACCCTTACCGCAAAGGGAGGTGGCAAACGTTTTAAAAATTTCCCGTTCGTACATTTCGCGCATAGAAAAGCACGCAATCGAAAAATTAAAAACGAAATTGCGCGCAGAAGATTTTTTAGATTGAACCGTTTAATTTTAATAATTTGCATAGCATAAACAAACTTAAAAGTCAAATCTTTGAATAAAAATTTCATAAAAATGCCAAAATTGCCCTTTCAGTACTTGAAATTTTTTTCGAAATATGGTATACTGTATTTCGTATGATGGATAAGTGCGGTGTTTGGTAATGGATTTTTTTACCAATCCCCACGCATAAAACCGTCTAAACGAAAACAGGAAAAAATATTTTTGGAGGAATTTCAAAATGACAATATCTCAAGATGTTGCACAAATGTTCTGCGTAGCAAAAGGCGCAGGCGTGGCTCGTCATGAAAACGCCGCCATTCCCGAAGAAGGCAAGTGGGTTCATGCGAAAGAAATTAAAGATATCAGCGGTTTCACGCACGGTATCGGTTGGTGCGCTCCTCAACAAGGCGCTTGTAAACTTAGCTTGAACATCAAGCAAGGTATCATTCAAGAGGCACTCGTAGAAACGATTGGTTGTTCGGGTATGACCCACTCCGCGGCAATGGCTGCTGAAATTTTACCCGGCAAAACGCCTTTGGAAGCGTTGAATACCGACCTCGTTTGCGACGCTATCAATACGGCGATGAGAGAGCTTTTCTTGCAAATCGTATACGGCCGTTCGCAATCGGCGTTCTCCGACGACGGTTTGTCCATCGGCGCAGGTTTGGAAGACCTTGGTAAAGGTCACCGCTCGCAAGTAGGTACGATGTATTCCACCTTGCAAAAGGGCGTTAGATACTTGGAAATGGCAGAAGGCTACGTAACCCGTCTTGCGCTTGACGCAAACAACGAAGTTATCGGCTACGAATTCGTTTCGCTCGGCAAAATGACCGACTTTATCAAAAAAGGTATCGAACCCAACGAAGCGTATCAAAAGGCGATGGGTCATTACGGCAGATTTAGTGAAGAACAGGGCGCGGTTAAGTTTATCGACCCTCGTAAAGAGTAATAGAGGAGGACAAGCAAAATGGCATTATTTGAAGGTTATGAAAGAAGAATCGATAAAATCAACGGCGTTTTGAAAGAATACGGCATTTCTTCCGTAGAAGAATGTAGAGAAATTTGCCTTGCCAAAGGCGTAGACTGCGATAAAATCGTAAGAGCGGGACAACCTATCTGTTTCGAAAACGCAGTTTGGGCGTATACCGTAGGTTCGGCTATCGCAATTAAAAAAGGTTGCGTGAAAGCGGCGGACGCGGCGGCTGCAATCGGTATCGGTTTGCAAGCGTTCTGTATCCCCGGCTCGGTTGCGCAAAATAGACAAGTAGGTCTTGGTCACGGCAACCTCGGTTCGATGCTCCTCTCCGATGAAACGGAATGTTTCTGCTTCCTTGCAGGTCACGAATCCTTCGCTGCGGCAGAAGGCGCTATCTCTATCGCGCTCAACGCAAATAAAGTAAGAAAGAACCCCCTCCGCGTCGTATTGAACGGTTTGGGTAAAGACGCGGCGTATATCATTTCGAGAATTAACGGCTTTACCTTCGTGGAAACGGAATTCGACCACGCGACGGAAACGGTGAAAATCGTTTACGAAAAAGCGTTCTCTGAAGGCGACCGCGCAAAGGTTAGATGCTACGGTGCAGATTCCGTACCCGAAGGCGTTGCAATTATGAAGCTTGAAAACGTCGGCGTTTCCATTACGGGTAACTCCACCAACCCCACGCGTTTCCAACACCCCGTTGCAGGCACGTACAAGAAATGGTGCAACGAAAACGGCGTGAAATACTTCTCCGTTGCAAGCGGTGGCGGTACGGGCAGAACGCTCCACCCCGACAACATGGCGGCAGGTCCTGCTTCCTACGGTATGACGGATACGATGGGCAGAATGCACTCCGACGCGCAATTTGCAGGTAGCTCGTCCGTTCCTGCGCACGTAGAAATGATGGGCTTGATCGGTGCTGGTAACAACCCTATGGTTGGTATGACGGTTGCTTGCGCAGTTGCTATCGAAGAAGCAATGAAAGCGTAACAAATAAAGAATGAACGATAAAACGAGCCGTATTCGGGCAACCGAACACGGCTCGTTTCGTATAAAGAAAATAAAGAAAAACAGCGTAAAAAACCTTTCTTGGGGCAATTTACGCTATTTTTTT
>SVIX01000061.1 GCA_015069285.1 Clostridiales bacterium
CGCTTTCGTACAAGACAAGTACGCGCGCTCACAAAATATTTGTCTTTCTTGCATTTTTCTCGTAAAAACACAGAAAAATAGATTTTTTGTTAATCAACCATTCTCTGTGACATAGCCTTAATTTTTAAGAGGCGTGCTATCCTCCGTCTTTACGAAAAAATAAACGATTGAAAAAACGATAATTTATCCGCTTGCATATTTTTTACTTTTGTGCTATAATAGAGTACGCGTGGGAAATTCGCGCGCAGTCCGTAGCAAAAAAAAGGAAGTTCCGTATGCAAACGCTCATACAAAACACGCAGGCTTACCGCTTGTTGAAAACCGAACGGGAAAACAACCGCTTTTCGCACGCGTATTTATTGATTTTCAACGACGCGCGGAATTTGCGTTCTGCCCTGAAAATTTTTGCAAAACTCTTTTTCGGTTGCGAAAATCCGCAAACGGAACGCGAAAAAACCGTCGCTAAACGCATTGACGAGGAATCCTTTTCCGATTGCCTTATCTTCCCCGAACCCGACAAAAAATTCGTCGTAGACGACGCGGAGCGTTTGGCGGAAGAATGTATGTTAAAACCCGTCGAAAGCGATAAAAAGCTCTTTTTAATCGCCGATTTCGCGGAAGCGAATACCGCGTCGCAAAATAAACTTTTAAAGCTTTTGGAAGAACCGCCGAAAAACGTGTTCTTTCTGTTGGGCGCAACCACCCCTTTTTCCGTGTTAAGCACGGTGCTTTCACGGGTGGCGAAGTTGGAAATTTTGCCCTTCCCAGAAAGCGCGCTTTCCTCTGCGCTCGCCCGTATTTACGGAGAGAATAAATTTACGCAAACGGATTTTCAGCTTTGCGCTACCGCGAGCGGAGGCAGTTTGGGTACGGCGCAAACGATGTTGGAGGGCGGAGAATACAAAACGCTTATCGACGAGGCGTTCTCCTTGTGCCTTTGTACGGGCAAAACCTTACCCCCGCTCGTCAAAAAAACGGGGGAAACGAAACGCAAGAAGGAGTTGCTGTTTTTGCTCCGCACGATTTTTCGGGACGCGTTGCTCGTAAAAACTTTGCCCTCGAAAAAGGACGCGTTGCTTTTAAAGCCGAAAGCGGACGAGCTGACCGCCGTTGCGGAAAAATACCGCGCGGAGGCGTTAATTTACGCGCAGGAAGAAATTTCCAAGGCGGAAAAACAGGTGTTCTTTAACGCCTATTTTCCACAATGTTTGGAAGTGTTAATTTCCAATATCCTGTTTTTTAATGCAAAACAGGCGAAGAAAAACCAAAACTAAGACGAACCGCTTTGCGTTTTGCCCTTTTCGTTACGCGTTTTCTTAAAAAACGCAGAAAAAAACGCAAAGACCGTTAAAAAAGAGGAACGATATGATAAAAGTAGTAGGAGTCAAATTTAAAACGGGCGGAAAATTGTATTATTTTGCGCCCAACCAAAACGAAACGTACGAAAGAAACGTCCCCGTTATCGTCGAAACGGCGCGCGGGGTGGAATACGCTTGGGTCGCGCACGGGGTAAAAGAGATTGAAGAAGACAAAATCGTGCCCCCTTTAAAACCCATTTTACGCGTCGCCACGGCAAAAGATACCGAAAAATACAAGGCGTACGAGGCGAAAAAACCCGAATATATCCGCATTTGTAAAGAGAAAATTTTTAAACACGAATTGCCTATGAAACTCGTGGATTGCGAATTTTCTTTCGACAACGGAAAGGTCACCTTCTTTTTCACCTCTGAAACGCGCGTGGACTTTAGAGAGCTTGTAAAAGATTTGGCGTCGGCGTTCCATACCCGTATCGATTTGCGCCAAGTCGGAATCCGCGACGAAACGAAGTATTTAGGCGGAATCGCGCCTTGCGGTAGAGTTTGCTGTTGCGCGGGGAATATGCCCGAATTTAAAAAAGTAAGCGTTAAAATGGCAAAAATACAAAATTTATCTTTAAACCCCGGGAAAATCAGCGGACTTTGCGGTCGGCTTATGTGTTGTTTGGGGTATGAGATTGAACACTACACGGAAGCGTCCAAACAGATGCCGAAAATCGGCTCGGAGGTGGGTACGCCCGAAGGACGGGCTATCGTCGCCTCGGTGAATATGCTGAAAATGGAAGTGAAGGTAAAACGAGAAGACGAAAGCGGTGGGTGGTTGTATAAAGATTATCCCGTAAGCGAACTGCGCTTTAAGAAACCCGCGCCCAAAAAGCAAGAGGAAGAAGAGGACGACGAGGACGAAACGGTATAATATCCGCGTGAACGCTTAAAACGATAATTCTTTACAAAAACGCTTTACTTTTCCGATAGAAACTGTTATAATATACGAGTACCTTGGTACAAAAAATTAAGGAGTGAATTAGATGGACGAAAATGCACAAACGAAAGATGAGATTAGTTTAATCTATATCTTTAAATTATTCCTTCGAAACCTTAAACTTTTGATTGTCGTTCTGCTCGTCGGCGCAATCGTCGGTGCAGGTTTGGGGGTTTTGAGAACTTTCAATAAAAAAGAATACGGTACGACGATTGAGTTTTACGTCAATCCCCGTTTGGATAAGAGTTCAAGCACGGAAGTAGAAAGCCAATACGGCGTTTACGGCGCGTACGGCAGACACGTTATGGATAATATGGTAAAACTCCTCTCCTCCGAACTTTTTGCCGAACAGCTTTTGTTGGACGAAGAAACGGGCTTACCTAAAACGGGCGAAAACGCGGAAGTAGACGCGTTGACGCTGACGGCGCTCTCGGCGCAAAACCAAGCGAAACAAGACGTTGAAATCGTGGAAAACGCCCTTGACGCTTTGAACGAGGCAAACACCGCTTATAGCGAGGCGACGACGCTCGTCAATACCTTGTGGGCGCAATACAAAAACGCGCACTCCGACCAAACGCTTAGCTCCACGCCTACCAAAATAGACGGGGAAACGGAATTGAACAACGCCCTTGACGCCCAAACGCTTGCGAAAGAAACGGTAACGGTGAAAAAAGAGGCTTTGAAAACGGCGGAAGACACGGCGAACCTCTCTCAAGAAACGGCGGAAGAGGCGAAAAACGAAGCTTTGGCGCTTTGGCGCGTTTCCTATCCTGATTACGAGGATAAATTAGAGATTGTGTTGGAAAGCATTTCCTATTCCTATTACGACGAGAACACGAGCGAGAACGTCAGCGACTTGGCGCGTTCCTTCGTTTACGTAAAAATCGCGGTAATGAATAACGAGGAACTTGCAGAAGAATTTTATAACCGTATTATTCAACTCGTTCCCAAGTTCGTAGAAACGAATATGGCAGTACCTTCGGGCTACGACGGTACGAACTGTCAAAGAATTACGAGAAACGATAAAATCGACAGAACGAACGCAACGCTTCTTATGAAGACTGCTATCAAATACGGATTGTTGTTGTCCGCGCTTGCCGTTATCGTGGCTTGTATTGCGGTTATCGTAGTAGACCGTTCGGATAAGCGTTTAAGAAACGTAGAACAAATCACCGAAACTTTTGAAATTCCGGTTCTCGGCGTCATTCCTTCCTTTAAAAAAGACGAGGAACAATCTGCGGAAGAACAACCTAAAAACACGGAGGTATCCAAATGAGTTTTTTCGCGAAAAATACGAAGGAAAGTAAATTAAGAGCGTTGGCTAAAAAGAAAAATTCCGCAAGATTGGAATATTTATTGACGGAAAACGTATCCTTTGAAGTGACGGAATCTTTCCGTAATTTCAAATCCTCCCTCACCGTTTCCATGCCCAAAAAACAAAACGGCGAAGGCGCGGTCATTCTTATGACCTCCGCTTGTCCTGAAGACGGGAAAACGACCGTTTCGGTAAATTTATCGTTGATGTTGGCGTTGTCCGAAGCGAAAGTTATTATCGTAGACGCAGACGCGAGAAAGGGAAGAGTCGCGAGATTTTTCCATAAACGCTCCGCGCCCGGTTTGGCGGATTTCCTTTCCGGTCAAGTGCAAGTAGACGAGATTATCCGTAAATCTTCCAACAATGAAAACTTATCGTATATTACGTGCGGAACGCATTCGCCCCGTCCTTACGAGCTGTTGGAAAGCGACGAAATGAAATTCCTCGTTGACAAATTAAAAAAGGAATACGATTACGTAATTATCGATACGCCTCCTTTGCTTTTGGTATCGGACGCGCTAGCTATTGCCTCCCAAGCGGACGGCGTCGTGGTCGTTTGCCGTCACGAAGTTTCCTATTTGAACGATATTGCCAAAGTTTTGGATAAATTGAAGTTCGCGAAAGCCAATCTTTTGGGCGTCGTCATCAACGACTACGACAGCCGTGAAAAGCTTTCTACGCGCGCGGACAGATACAAATATTACTCCTATTGTTACGATTCTACGATAGAAGCGGAGCAAAAGAAAGAAGAATCGTAAAAAGCCGTTTATAAACGCCCCCTTGCGGGCTATAAAGCTGGATCCCAAAGTTAAAACGAAAATTCTTTTTCGTTTGACTTGGGGTTCGCTTTTTCTTAAACAAGACTTTGCAAGAGGGAAATATACGTAGCAAATGCTTGCAATTTTTACACGGCTATGTTAAAATAAATTCGTATCATTATATATGGAGAGTCGTATGGGACAAAATTACAAAACCTATTACAAAAGAAAATTCTATTCTCGAAAAATCACGGGTATTTTTCTGCACGCGCTCATCCTCGCGGTATCCTTGTTTTTACTCATTGGATTCCTTTCCGCGGGAAGCGTATACGACGCGGAAACGGCGAGCTTTTTATCCTTCCTCATCTTTGCGTTTTTCGCAACGATATACCTTTTCTCGCTCGCTTGGATAAATAACGTGCGTATTGCGCGTTTACACGACGACGTGGTGGGCAACCGTTACCCCGAACGCAAACCGCGCGAGGATTTTTGGTCGGAATTTTTTTCCAAATCGCTGTGGGCGATTATCCTTTTGGAAATCTTTTTGCTTATCGTGCTTTACATACTCATCGACGCAGGCGCGCCCGAAACGGTATATATCGCGCTCGTCGCTTGTATGATAGGTACGCTCGTAATTAAACTTCGGTATAACGCGAAAGTGCGGGATATCCGTTTAACGGCGGAAACCCTTACCAAAACGGGCAAGGAATACGCTATCAACTACGCAAAAGAAAAGAGAAATATTCTTATCGTCACCGTCGTTTGGGTTTTGGCGTTGATTATCCTCACCGTTTATTTTTACTCGAATAGAGAAGGCTATATCGGGAATTGGGCGCCGTTGGTGTTCGTCGTAATCGGCGTCGTGGCGCTGTTCCCGCAAATCCAATCTATCAATTCCGCGCGCGAAGAAGAGGAGTTGCAGGTATGGCTGAAGAAAAAGGAGGCGGAGAAAAAGGCGGAAGAAAAGAACAAAGCGTCGGACGAACCCGTTGACGAGCCGACTTTCGAACACGAGCTTGCCCAACAATTCTCCGATATCGAACAACCGAACTATAAAACCGTACAGTCCTTTTCCCACCTTTGTGAAGATTTTTGCGACTTTGCGCAAAAGAACGGCGTGCTGGTGGAACTGACGAGCGCAAAGGATATTTTCGCAGGAATGTTCGCCTCGCGCGCCGTGTGGTTGCGTTGCGACAATACCGCTTACGCCTACCGCGTGGCGGAAACGGTTAGAAAATATTTCCTCGGCAACCGCTCTACGGTGACCTTGCGGACGAACGTTTACGGCGGATCGTCGTTATTCCAAAGCGACGAGGAGGATAAAAATTCCGAGCCGTTATTAAAACAACTGTATACCGCTAATAAACTGAGCAATTCCGTTCACGTTTTCGTCTTTAAAAACGTGGAGCAAACGGATTTTAAAAGGGTATTCGCTCCGTTTATCAACGCGTTCTGCGCGCCCGAGGACGACAATAAAATCCGCGTAGACGAAGCAACCGGCTACCACCGCGACAGCGCGCCCGAACTCAACATTCCCGCCAACGTATGGGGCTTTTTCGTCATCGGCGCAAAGAACAAAAGCAATCTCGTCAATAGAGAATACGCCTCCGAGGTCCTTTTACGGTGCGTGGAAGAACCGCGTGACGTCGCCGTTTACGCCCTTCAAGACGCCTATCTTTCCTACGCGCGGTTTTTGGAATTGGCGTCCGAATGTATGCAGGAGCATTTCTTGGCGTTGGATACTTGGAAAAAGATAGACGCGATAGAAGAATACTTACAAGGACAAATCCCTTTCGCCCTTTCCAATCCTATGGCAAGACAAATCGAACAGTATTCCTCCGCCCTGCTTGCGGGTGGCGTTGACGAACAAGAAGTCGTGGATAAAGTATTGGAAACGCGTATCGTTCCGTTGCTTAGCGGTTACAAAAAAGAACGGATTGACGCGGAGGGAAACACGCTGACGCAAATATTGGATAACCTGTTTGGAATGGATAACCTTCCGCGCACGCAAAAAGCGCTTACGGATAGGAATTTATTTTAACGCTTACGGATAAAAAGAACGATAAGGAGGTCTGCGTATGAGCGGACGAATACATAGCCTTTGGAATATTTTAGCAACGAACGGATGGCAAAATTTTTGGGACGTCGTCACGAGTCGGGGCGCTATCGTCGTGTATTTAATTATTTTACTTTTGGGGATTGCCTTGGTGGTCATTTTTGCGATGATTAGCGAAAACCGTCGCGCCATATTACAAGAACGCGCGGATTTGCAAGCCAATCAAGCAAGGCAAGACTTTGCCTCCGCGCAAAAAAAGGACAAAAACGCGGAGGAAGAAAAACAGTCCCGCTTTTTTATGCTCACGCAAACGGACGAGAAAATGAAGAAAAAGGAACGCGTTTCTTTCACGAACGATATTACCTTACAATCCCTTTGCGAACGCTTTCGGAATTTCTCCGCCAGCCGTTTAG
>SVIX01000062.1 GCA_015069285.1 Clostridiales bacterium
AGAAAAAAACATAAATCGGAGGATTTTATTATGGGTTACTCAATTGCAATGATAGGCATTGCGGCTTGCGTTCTGCTTTGCGGTATCGGTTCTTGTATCGGTCTTTTTAAGACGAGTACGGCGGCTGCCGGGGTTTTGGGTGAAGAGCCTAAAAAATTCGGTAAAGTAATGGTGCTCGTGTTGCTTCCCGCAACGCAGGGTATTTACGGCTTTATCATCGGCATTATCGCTTCGGGGTCGTTAAATACGGCAATGAGCGTAGAACTTGGCTGGGCGATGGTCGGCGCGGTTATTCCTATGGCTTTGTCGGGTTTAGTATCCGCGTATTTCCAAGGAAAATCGGCGGCAAACTGTATTTATGCCGTAGGAAAACAAGAAAGTTTATCGGGTAAATTAATCGTATACCCCGGTATGATTGAGTTTTATGCAATTTTGGGTTTGATTATTTCCATTATGCTTGCAGGAAACGTCAGTTCGGCTATTGCGGAAACGCTTGCGTCTACGCCTATGCCCCTTATCGGGTAACTTCTTATGAGCACGAATGCAATCGTTGAAAAAATACTTGCCGACGCGCAAGCGGAAGCAACCGCGATTATAGAGGACGCCGAGCGTAAAGCGTCGGAAACGCTTGCCGACGCAAATGCGACGGCGCAAACCCAACGTAAAGCAACGGAAGACGAAGTTGCGAAAAAAACGCAAAGCATTTTCCGAAAGAAAGAAGCGGACGCTCGATTGGAAAGCGCAAAAATCCATTTGCTTGAAAAACGCAAAGCGGTAGATTCCGTTTACGCGCTTGCGCTTGGAGAGTTAATAGCGTTATCCAAAGAGGATGCGTTGACGCTTTCCAAAACGTTGCTTGAAAAATATGCAGAAGAAGGCGACGAACTCTTTTTTGCGGAAAATTTTAAATACGCGGACGAAGTATCCGTTTTGCCTGTGATTAAAACCCGTAATATTACGGTATCGTCACAGCGTTTACCGCTTGACGGCGGTATGAAACTTGTGGGCAAGGTTGCAGATAAAGACCTTTCCTACGGCGCTTTGCTTGCCACGGATAAAGATTTGTATCAAGCGAAACTCGCAAAAGAATTATTTAATTAAAGGTAGACATTATGGCGTATTTAGATAGCGCGTATACGAACGGCGTAATCGCCGTACGGGAAAAATACCTATTAAAAGAAAAATTGCTCCGCTTTTGTGCGCTTACGGCGGAAGAATCTTTTCGCGCGCTCTTGGATAGCGGATTTGGCGGTGGAGCGGAAACGACGGTAAACGTTTACGAATACGAAAAATTGCTTTCCGCAGATGAAAAATCTTTGAATTCGTTTATTCGCGAGTACGCGCCTTCCTATACCGAAAAAGCCTTTTTATTATCCTCACGGGATTTTCATAACGCCAAGGCGCTCGTAAAAGCGCATTTTTTAGGGGAATCGCCTGAAAAAATGCTGACAGAACAAGGATTGGTGGACGTGAACACTTTATCCGAGTGCGTACAAAAAGGGGATTTTTCCGCTTTGGCACATACGCCGTATTTACAAAAAGCTTGTCAAGACGCTACGTTGTCGTTAACGGAGAACGCTTCGGGTGCAAAGATAGGGGAGATTTTTGAGAAAAACTTATATACGCATTTATACGTTTTAGTAAAAAATAAACGCGGTTTGAAAAAAATTCTCGTCCGTAAAGTAGATATGACGAATATTTTAATTGCATTTCGCGCGAATGGAAACGAGGATAATCAAGAGAAATATTTGCCTTTCGGTAGCTTGACAGCAACCGATTTACAAAAACTCTCGGATAACGAACAAGCGCAAGCGTATTTTTCTAAAACGCCCTATGCGGAGTTCGTAAAAACCTGTATTTTGGCGAAGGAAAAGAATCTTCCGTTTACGCAAGCGGAAAAAATGCTCGATGGATTTGAGCTGGATTGGTATGCTCAACATAAATACGAGTTAAAAAAACACGAACCGTTTTTATATTACGCGTACCGTCGAAAAACGGAAAATGCGAACGTGAGAATCGTTTTTGCCTGTCTTTTGGCAGGATTAAACGAGCAAGAAATTATCAAGCGTTTACGCGCTATATAAATTACGGAGGTTGCTTAAAATGACGGGAAAGACGGCTATCATTGGAAACGGTGACGGAATAACGGTATTCAAAGCGGCGGGTGTGGCTACCTTTTTTGCGGAGGATGAAAAAAAAGCGCGTGAAATTTTGCGTAAAATAGCGAAAGAATATCAAGTGATTTTTATCACGGAAAATTTTGCCCGTCTTTTGACGGATTTTCTTAAACGGTTTGACGAAGAACCCTATCCCGTTGTGGTGAGTATCCCTTCGGAGAGTGGTAGTCAAGGATATGGAATAGAAGTATTAAAGAACGCGATGGAACGGGCTCTTGGCGTGGATATTTTATTTAATAAAGACTAACGAGGATAAAAACGATGGCAGGAAAAACGGTTAAAATTTCAGGACCTTTAATTATAGCGGAAGGAATGGCGGACGCAAAATTATACGACGTCGTACGCGTTTCAGAAAAAGGACTTATTGGGGAAATTATCGAACTGCGTGGGGACAAAGCGTCCATTCAGGTTTACGAGGAAACGTCGGGATTAGGTCCGGGGGAAGACGTGTATTCCACGGGTGAACCGCTTTCAGCGGAGCTTGCGCCCGGCTTAATTACGGGAATTTTCGATGGAATTCAACGTCCTTTGACGGCGCTCTATTTTAAATATGGCGACAGAATTTCGAGAGGCGTTTCCGTTAATAATTTGGATAGAGAAAAAAAGTGGAAGTTTATTCCCAAGGTAAAGATTGGAGATAACGTACAAGAGGGCGACGTTTTGGGCGTCGTTAACGAAACGGAAATCGTAGAACATAAAATCCTCGTTCCGCAAGGTATGAACGGAAAGGTGCTTTCGATTGGCGACGGGGAGTATACCATTGAAGAACCGATAGCGGAAATTCATACAAGCGAAGGCAAAAAATCCGTTTGTATGCTTCGCAAATGGCCCGTAAGAAAGGGTAGACCGTATAAAGAGAAACTTTCGCCTAATAAACCTATGGTGACGGGGCAACGTGTTATCGATACGCTTTTCCCGATTGCAAAAGGTGGCGTTGCCGCCGTTCCCGGTCCGTTCGGTAGCGGTAAAACGGTCGTGCAACACCAATTAGCGAAATGGGCAGACGCAGACATTATCGTATACGTTGGATGCGGTGAACGCGGTAACGAAATGACGGATGTTTTGAACGAGTTCCCTGAACTCAAAGACCCCAAAACGGGTGAGCCGTTGATGAAGAGAACGGTGCTTATCGCAAATACTTCGGATATGCCCGTTGCGGCGCGTGAGGCGTCTATTTATACGGGAATTACGATCGCTGAATATTTCCGCGATATGGGTTATAGCGTTGCGATTATGGCGGATTCCACTTCCCGATGGGCGGAGGCGCTTCGTGAAATGAGCGGACGCTTGGAAGAAATGCCGGGTGACGAGGGATATCCTGCTTATCTTGCGTCCCGTTTGGCAGAATTTTACGAAAGAGCAGGTATTGTCAAATTGCTCGGTAGCGAAGAAAAAATCGGTTCGGTAACGGCAATCGGCGCAGTTTCTCCTCCGGGCGGGGATTTGAGCGAGCCCGTTGCGCAGGCGACGCTTCGTATCGTTAAAGTATTTTGGGGATTAAGTTCGGCTTTGGCTTATAAACGGCATTTCCCCGCTATCGATTGGTTGATTAGTTATTCGCTTTACGCGGATAAGATGAAAGAATGGTATGACGAAAGTGTGAG
This sequence comes from Clostridiales bacterium, assembly GCA_015069285.1. Classification (GTDB taxonomy): domain Bacteria; phylum Bacillota; class Clostridia; order Christensenellales; family Borkfalkiaceae; genus Scatosoma. The sequence goes on from SVIX01000062.1 coordinate 3,782, forward strand.
CGTAGAGTTTTTGCAATACCGTCAATTCGTAATGACGATTTTGCAAGAGGAGGCGGAGCTTGACGAAATCGTGCGCCTCGTCGGTATGGACGCGCTGTCTTCTAAAGACAGATTAACGATGGAAACGGCAAAGATTATCCGCGAGGACTACCTCCACCAAAACGCGTTCCACGAAGTAGATACTTTTACTTCTATGCAAAAACAATATTTGATGCTCAAACTCATTTACGAGTTCAACCGTTTGGCGGGCGAGGCTGTTTCTGCGTACGCGGATTTAAACGAAATTTTAGCTTGTTCCTGCAAAGAAAAAATCGGTAGAGCAAAATATATCGAAGAAACCAACCTTGCGCAATTTGATGAAATTTTTACGACGATGCGCGCAGAACTTAAAGCCGTAGCCGAAGGAGGGAGCGACAATGTTTAAAGAATATAAAACCATTCGCGAAGTCGTCGGTCCGTTAATGTGGTAGAAGGCGTAGAGGGCGTTAAATATAACGAACTCGTGGATATCGTCAACACGAACGGAGAAATTCGTTGCGGTAAAGTATTGGAAATTAATCGCGATAAAGCGGTTGTACAACTTTTTGAAAATGCGCAGGGCTTGCAAATTTCAGGCGCAAAAGCACGCTTTTTAGGTCATAGCCAAGAACTTGCCGTATCCGAAGATATGCTCGGACGCGTATTCGACGGTATGGGCAATCCGCGCGATAACGGAGCGCCTATTATCCCCGAAAAGAAAATGGATATCAACGGCGAACCTATCAATCCCGCCGCGCGTGATTATCCAAACGAGTTTATCCAAACGGGTGTTTCCGCTATCGACGGCTTGAACACGCTTGTCCGCGGACAAAAATTGCCCGTATTTTCAATGAGCGGTTTACCGCACGCCGAACTTGCCGCGCAAATTGCAAGACAGGCAAAAGTACGTAGCGGAGATTGTAAATTCGCCGTCGTATTTGCGGCGATTGGTATCACCTTTGAAGAGGCGCAGTATTTCGTAGACGATTTCACCCGCACGGGCGCGATTGAAAGAACGGTGCTCTTTACCAATCTTGCCAACGACCCTGCAGTCGAGCGTATTTCCACGCCTCGTATGGCGCTTACTTGCGCCGAGTATTTGGCGTTTGAAAAAGGTATGCACGTGCTCGTAATTATGACAGATATCACAAATTACGCCGAAGCGCTTAGAGAAGTATCGGCGGCGCGCCGTGAAGTTCCCGGTCGACGCGGGTATCCCGGTTATTTATATACCGACCTTGCAAGTTTGTACGAACGCGCAGGGCGTATTCGCGGTAAAGAAGGTTCAATTACGCAAATTCCTATTTTAACGATGCCTGAAGACGATAAAACGCATCCCATTCCCGACCTTACGGGTTATATTACGGAAGGACAAATTATTCTTTCAAGGGATTTGTATAAACGTGGCGTCAATCCGCCCGTTGACGTGTTACCGTCGCTGTCGCGTTTGAAAGATAAAGGTATCGGCAAAAACAAAACGAGAGAAGACCACGCCGATACGATGAATCAGTTGTTCGCGGCGTACGCGCGTGGTAAAGAAAGCAAAGAACTTTCCGCTATCTTGGGTGAAGCGGCGCTTTCGGATACGGATAAATTGTATGCGAAATTTGCCGAGGCGTTTGAAAAAGAATACGTCAATCAAGGCTTTACGACGGATAGAACGATTGAAGAAACGCTTGATTTGGGTTGGAAACTTTTGCGTATTTTGCCAAAGAGCGAGTTAAAGCGTATCCGCGTGGAATATATCGACAAATATATGACGGACGAAGAATAATTTAGGAGTAAACAATGGCAAGACTTAACGTCAATCCCACTCGTATGGAATTAAAAAAACTCAAAGGTCGGCTTTCGACTGCCGTACGCGGGCATAAATTGCTAAAGGATAAATCGGATGAAATGATACGCCAATTTACCGTGGTTTTGCGCGAAGCAAAGGTTTTGCGTGAGTCGGTAGAAAAAGAACTTTCCGAAGTTTTGCACACTTTTGCGATTGCCCGTTCGGTTACCTCGCCAAGCGTGGCGGAAACAGCGTTTTCTATGCCGTCCGTTGCCGTTACGGCAGAATGTAGTGTGGAAAGCGTAATGGGGGTAGAAGTCCCCAAAGTTAGCCTGCAAAGCGAACGACGCGCGGAAGGTCTTCCGTATGCGTTTTCGGAAATTACGGGTGAGGCAGACTATTCGGTACGAAAAGCGTCTGAGTTACTTCCTAAAATGGTGGCGTTAGCGCAAACGGAAAAAACCGTGCGTATGTTGGCGGAGGAAATAGAGCGTAACAAACGCCGAGTAAACGCGTTGGAATACGTGATGATACCGCAACTTGAAGAAACGATAAAATACATTAAAGACAAGTTGGACGAAAACGAACGCGCGGCTGTCGTACGGCTTATGAAAGTAAAAAGCAAAGCATAAAAGGTAATAGAAATTTTAATATTTTGTGCATAACAAAAGCGCACGGCCATTTCATTTTTAGTGAAATGCCGTGCGCATATTTTACAATAAATGAGCGAGTCAAAATGGAGGATTTTTTGCATTGTGCTTTTCTTTTTTATATTAATTGCGTAAATATATTCTAAAAATATATACACTTTAGCCATTTACTCACAATTTTTGCTCATTTTAACTAAAATAAGCTCAAAAAGTGCTCATTCTTTCTATTTTGCTTTCCAAGGATAAAAAATTGTAAAATTGCTTTGCGAATCGAAAAATTTATATTATAATATTAATATAGGAGGAGATATAATCAGGGGGGAAATTTAATTTTAGTGTAGATACGTAGTACAATAAGCTCTCAAACCACTCTTACTTTCGAAGGTTATTTGTCGATTTAACAGATTATGAAGACAAATTTTGTCAAAAATGCTTGACAATGGTAGGGGGGG